>NZ_VRUX01000898.1:0-1251 GCF_008039885.1 Methylobacterium sp. WL103 | reverse complement strand
ACCCCGACCGGTGCCGACGCCCGGCGGGACCTGATCGCGCATGCGGCCCGGGCGCTCGGCGTGGCGACGGCGCAGGACCTGCGCGACTACTACCGCCTCTCGCCGGCCGACGCGGACCGACCGATCGCTGATCTGGTCGAGGACGGGACGCTCGTGCCGGCCGAGGTTCGCGGCTGGCGCCGCCAAGCCTACCTGCACAGGGATGCGCGCCCCGGCCGCCGGCTCGACGGGGCGGCGCTGCTGTCGCCCTTCGATCCGCTGGTCTGGCACCGCCCGCGCACCGAGCGACTGTTCGGGTTCCGCTACCGCCTCGAGATCTACACGCCCGCCCACAAGCGCGAGCACGGCTACTACGTCCTGCCGTTCCTGATGGACGGCGCCCTCGTCGCCCGCGTGGACCTGAAGGCGGACCGCAAGCGCGGCCGGCTCGTCGTCCAGCGCGTGCACCTGGAACCGGAGGCGCCCCCCGCCACCCTGGAACGCCTGCTGGTGGAACTCCGCCTGATGGCATCGTGGCTCGACCTACCGAGGCTTGCCGCCGCCCCCGCCGCGGCCGGTACCGGCCTGCCCGTCGCGGACGCCGTCGAGGCCGACCCGCCGGCCGCAGAACCGGTGGGGTGAGGGTCTCGGGGTCGCGCGTTCAGTGGCGGGAAGCGGTGGCGGCGTGCCGGGTCGCCACGGCCGTCGCGAGGTCGATGGCCAGCGCCAGGACCATCGCGGCCGCGCCGAGGGCGAACAGCAGCGCGTAGTCGCCTCCGGTGTGCGCGAAGACGAAGGACAGCCCGTAGGCGGCGCCCGCCTGGAACAGCGCGAAGGCCACGGTCGCGACGCTCCAGGCCGCCTTCTGCCGTTCCGGGTCGTCGGGGAGGAGTTCGCCGATGCGACCGAGCATGAGCGGGACGGTTCCGGTGACGAAGGCGCCGACCGTGACGCTGGACAGGACCAGCCACGGCTCGCCGAGGCCGAGCGCCGGGATCGCGACGGCCCCGGCCTCGACCAGGAAGGCGAGGCGAAGCGCGGTGCCGAAGCCGACCCGGTCGGCCAGGTGCCCGACGAGGATCGGGCCGACCGTCGCACCGAGGCCGAACAGCACCCAGTAATGCGAGCCGGCCTGGATGCCGCGTCCGAGGCCGCGGGCGACGAGGTCGACGAGGAAGAGCATGTGCGGCACCCAGGCCGCCGCGTTGAGCGCGTATTCGGCGTAGAGCGCCCGCAGCGTCGCCCGGCCGGGGCTCCGGGACGGCGCGGCCC
>NZ_VRUX01000897.1:0-1252 GCF_008039885.1 Methylobacterium sp. WL103 | reverse complement strand
GGGCGGGGGCGGGCGGGGTCTCGCCCGCCGCGTAGCCGCCGGCGACGTTCTTGGCCGCGGGGCCGAACATGGCGAGGCACTGGTTGTAGGCGAGGTCGTTCTTCAGGCGCTCGCATTCCCCGACCGAGCGCGGCGTCCCCTGGGCCTGGGCGGCGGCGCCGAGCCACAGGAGGAGCAACCCGGCGAGGGCGGGGGACGATTTCGGGAGGGGCATGAACGACATCTGCGAGGCGAGCGGCGCGGGTCGGCCGCTTCTCGCCCCCGAGTGCGGCGAAAACGCGGGCGGCCTCAGCGGTCGGGCCGTTCCATCCACTTGATCAGCGGCATCAGCGGGAAGATCCAGGCGATGCCCAGGATGCTGTAGAGCACGGTCTGGAGCAGGGGCGGGGCCTCGGCGATGCGGCTGTCGGCGAGAGCCATCGCCAGCGGCGCGTAGACGATGACGAAGCCCAGGATCCCGATCGTCCCGATCAGGGTGCGGGTGCGGCGGCGCATGCAATTCCCTCGTGCGAGCCCCGGGGGTAGCGCCGAGGCGCGACGATGGCAACGCGTCGGATCGGCGCCATCCCCTTGGCTTCCCTACGATTCGGGTGGCGTGCGGCAACGCCGGACGTTGCCGCGGGCGCCGGCTTTGCCTAACCCGGTGGCTCCCTCTCACCGATCCGAGCGACGACGCCCCGATGAGGCCTGCCGAATCCCCGCGCCGCGAAGGCGCCGTCCGCACCTGGCTCTACCTCCTCGCCGCCCTCGTGGTCGCGATGGTGGCGGTCGGCGGCGCGACGCGCCTGACCGGGTCCGGCCTGTCGATCACCGAATGGCGCCCCGTCACCGGCGTGGTGCCGCCGCTTTCGGCCGCCGACTGGGCGACCGAGTTCGAGAAGTACCGCGACACGCCCCAATACCGCATCCTCAACCAGGGCCTGGGCCTGTCCGACTTCAAGGTCCTGTACTTCTGGGAATGGGGCCACCGCCTGCTCGGGCGGATCGTCGGCCTGGTGTTCTTCCTGCCGCTGATCGCGTTCTGGTGGCGCGGCATGCTGAGCCGGCGCCTCGGGCTCGGCCTGCTGACGCTCGGAATCCTCGGGTCCGCGCAAGGGGCGATCGGCTGGATCATGGTGGCCTCGGGGCTGCAGCCCGGCATGACCGCGGTGGCGCCGATCAAGCTCGCCCTCCACCTCACCATGGCGAGCCTGATCCTGGCGGGCCTCGTGTGGCTCGCTGCCGGCGAGCGCAGCGCGGGCGTCGCCCCTGC
>NZ_VRUX01000896.1:0-1255 GCF_008039885.1 Methylobacterium sp. WL103 | reverse complement strand
ACGCGCCTGAGCCGCGCGAGCCGCGCCTGCTCGGCGGCGATCCGCATGCGCTCGGCCTTGATCGCGTCCAGCGACGCCCCGGCCGCGGCGATGCCCTCGTTGAGCTCGCGCCAGTCGCCGGCGCGCAACCCCGTCTCGCGGATCGCCTTGCGGGCTTCGTCGTAGCGGTCGAACGCCTGGTAGAAGCTGCGGTCCTGGCGCTTGCGCGGTCCGTAGATCCGGTCGGACTCGGCCTCCAGGCTCTTCTGCAGGTCGCTGTAGCCGCGCAGGCCCGAGGCCGCCGCGAACAGGCTGGCGCCGAGCTCGCCTTCGGCCAGCAGCATCTCCCTGGCCCCCTCGCGCAGGCTGTTCGCGTCGAGGCCGAAGGCGCGGCAGAACACCTCGCGGGTCAGGCCCCCGAGGAAGGGGGCGAGCGCCGCCTCCGGCAGGGCGGCGTCGTCGGCGTTGACCAGGGTGTTGCGGTTGCCCTTGCGGCGTCGGAACGCCAGCCGGCCGCCGTCGGCGCTGCCGATCTCGGCGCCGATCCGCAATTGCGGCATCTCGTGGAGGAAGGCGTAGGCCGTGCGCGTCTCGATGCCGAACAGCAGGTCCGTCACCGCGGCGAGCGCCGAGGATTTTCCGGCTTCGTTCGGCCCGAGCACGACGTGCAGGCGCGCGTCCGCACGGAATTCGACCCGCCGCCCGGTGAAGGGTCCGTAGCGTTCGAGGTCGAGGCTCAAGAGGCGCATGGGTGTCTCCGCTCCGCCGAGACCGGGCGCAAGTTCGGTGGGGGCGCCGGGCTCGGCATGCGCGCCAAGCTCGGCATGCGCGCCAGGCTCAGCATGCGCGTTTGGTGAGGCGGCCGAGGATCATCGCCTCGGCCTCGGCGCAGAGGGTGTCGAGGTCGCCGGCCAGGTCGCCGTCCTCGGTCGCCGGCATCTTCGCGGCGATCTCGGCGAGCGCCGCCGTCGCGCGGGCGCGGAACTCGGGGTCGCGGTCGATCTCGGCGAGCAGCGTCGCCGGGTCGATGGCGTCGACGACATTCTCGCGCGGGCCGCCGCTCGGGCGGGCGGTCTCGATCTTCAGCTTCTCCAGCCAGATGTCCTCGTGGACGCGGTCGGCGGCGGCCTGGATCTCCGCGGTGAGGGTTTCGCGGTCGGCCGCGAGCCGGTCGTGGGCGGCGGTGGTCCCGGTGAGGTGCACCCGCACCGCGAGCAGGCGGCCCTCCGCCAGCGCCGCCAGCGGACGCATCGCCGCCTCGACCAGCGCCACCGCC
>NZ_VRUX01000895.1:0-1258 GCF_008039885.1 Methylobacterium sp. WL103 | reverse complement strand
GCCTTGCCGTCGAGGCCGAAGAAGCCGCCGAGCAGCGTCGCCGCCGGCACGTCGGGCGGATCGATCGGCGCGGACGGGTTGAGGGCGGCCAGCCGCGCCCGCAGAGGCGCGGTGTCCCCGGCCAGATCGGCTTTCGCGAGCACGATCCGGTCGGCCACCGCGGCCTGTCGCATCGCTTCCGGGTGGTCGTCGAACGTCGCGGACCCGTTGACGGCGTCGACGACGGTGACGACGCCCTGGAGCCGGTACCGCATCACGAGATAGGGATGGTAGATCAGCGCGTGCAGGATCGGCGCCGGGTCGGCGAGCCCGGTGGTCTCGATCACCACCCGGCGGAACGGCGTGATCCGGCCGTTGTCGCGCTTGCGCAGCAGGTCTTCCAGCGTCGCGATCAGGTCGCCGCGCACGGTGCAGCACAGGCAGCCGGCGCCGAGGAGGACCATGTCCTCGGTGACGCCCTCGATCAGCAGGTGGTCGAGCCCGATCTCGCCGAACTCGTTGACGATGACGACGGTGTCGGCGAGCGCCGGGTCCCGCAGCATCCGGTTGAGCAGCGTGGTCTTGCCGGCTCCGAGGAAGCCGGTGAGCACGGTGAGCGGGATCGGGTCCGGTCGGCGGGGGGCGTCGGTCATGCGCCCGGCCTAGCGCGGCCGGGCGGCGGGCTCAATCGCTGAGGCCGATCACTCGTCCGCGGTCGCAGCAGACTTCGCAGCGGACGACTTGGCAGCGGACGACTTGGCAGCGGACGACTTGGCAGCGGACGACTTGGCAGCGGACTTTGCCCCGCCGGGCTTGGCCTTCGCCGTCGGCTTGGCGGGCGTCACCTTGGCAGATGTCGGCTTGGCCGGCGCAGGTTTGCCGCCCTTCTGGGTCGCCGTCGTCGCCGGCTTGGTGTGGGCCGGCGTATGCTTGGCCTCCGGCATGCCGGAGGCGTCCACCGCGGTGTAGGCGCTGGCCGAGCGGGGCACGCCGCCGGCGACGGCGGGCTTCGCCTTCCCCTGCGACTTGGCCTGCGCCTTGGCCTCCACGGCCGCGGCCCGCTTCTGCTTGGCCGCCTCCAGCGCCGCCTCGCGCTTGGCCTTGGCGGCCTCGAGCTTCGCGGTGCGGCTCGAGGCGGCGGCGGCCTTCTCGGCCTCGGCCTGCTCGTTGAGCATAATCTGCCCCTCGGCCGGGTCGCGACCGATCCAGACCAGGATCGGCTGCAGCGGCGCGCGCGGCGGCAGGGTCCGGTTCCGCGCGGCCGCGCGGAACCGGACCC
>NZ_VRUX01000894.1:0-1261 GCF_008039885.1 Methylobacterium sp. WL103 | reverse complement strand
GCCTGGAACACCAGGGCGCCGTCGCGCTCGGCGTCGGCGATGCCGCGGATGGTCGAGCCGCGCACCACCGTGCCGGGATAGCCGGCCGCCGCCATCACCACGGTGAGCGCCGCGCGCGAGGCGTCGAACTCCAGGCTGACGCCGGCGAGGTCGCCGTCGCAGGCCGAGAGCAAAGCGGGGACGAGGTCGGAGGCGAGGCGCGGCATCAGCACCTGCGCCTCGGGGTCGCCGAAGCGGGTGTTGTACTCGATCAGCTTCGGCCCGTCCGCGGTCAGCATCAGGCCGGCATAGAGGATGCCGGTGAACGGCGTGCCGCGCGCGCGCATGCCGTCGAGCGTCGGCTGGATGATCGTCTCCATCACGGTCCGCTCGATCGCCGGGGTGACGATGCCGGCCGGCGAGTAGGCGCCCATGCCGCCGGTGTTGGGGCCGCGGTCGCCGTCGAAGACGCGCTTGTGGTCCTGCGCGGTGCCCATGGCGATCGCCCGGGTGCCGTCGCACAGGGCGAAGAAGCTCGCCTCCTCGCCGAACAGGCACTCCTCGATCACCACCTCCGCGCCCGCATCGGCGAACAGCGCCCGCAGCGCGCCCTCGGCCTGCTCCACCGTCTCGGCGACGGTGACGCCCTTGCCGGCGGCCAGGCCGTCGGCCTTCACCACGATCGGGGCGCCCCTGGCGCGCACGTAGGCGAGCGCCGGGTCGAGGGCGGCGAAGCGGCCGTAGCCGGCCGTCGGGATGCCGCGCTCGCTGCACAGCGCCTTGGTGAAGCCCTTCGAGCCCTCGAGCTGCGCGGCGGCCCGGGTCGGCCCGAAGGCGCGGATGCCGGCCCGGGTCAGGTCGTCGACGAGGCCGGCGACCAGCGGCGCCTCCGGCCCGATCACGACGAGGCCGACGCGCTCGGCCTCGCAGAAGGCGCGGACCGCGCCGTGGTCGGCGACGTCCAGCTCCGGCCGGTTCTCGCCGTGTCGGGCGGTGCCGGGATTGCCCGGCGCCGTGAACAGGCGGGTGCAGAGCGGGCTTTTCGCAAGGGCGTAGGCGAGGGCGTGTTCGCGGCCGCCGTTGCCGACGAGGAGGATGTTCATGGGATCAGGGTGTTCCCGAAATCCGGGACCGGGGAAAGGGTCCTATCGCACGAAGGTGCGCGTCGTGCACCGGATCCACCGTCGTGCGGCGGGCTTTGACCTCGCCGCCGCGTCCGCATAGCACTTCGGCCATGCCCCTGGTCGGGCCCCGCGGCGCCCGCGGGTGGGGGGGGGCCGCG
>NZ_VRUX01000893.1:0-1266 GCF_008039885.1 Methylobacterium sp. WL103 | reverse complement strand
GCGCCGTCCCGCACGCCGGACCGCGAGCCGCCGCCCACCGAGCTCAAGGCGCAGGACCGCAAGCCCTCCACCAGCCAGCCCGCCGCCGGCCTGAACGAGCTCTACGAGCGTTTGCGCGACGCCGGGGACGACGTCGAGGCCAAGGGCGTCGCGACCCTGATCGAGCGGCGCCTCGACCGGTCCGGCAGCGCCACCGTCGACCTCCTCACCGACCGCGCCCGCCAGGCGATGACCACGCAGGATTTCGCGCTGGCCGCCGAGCTGATGGATCGCGTCACCGCGATCGAGCCGGCCTGGTCCGAGGGCTGGAACCGCCGCGCGACGGTGTTCTGGCTGCTCACCGACAAGAGCACGGCGATCGCCGACCTGCAGCGCGCCCTGATCCTGGAGCCGCGCCACTTCGAGGCCTGGGCGGCGCTCGGACGGATCTACCTGTCGATGGACGACAAGGTGCGGGCGATGAACGCCTACCGCCGCGCGCTCGCGATCTATCCCCGCATGCCGAAGCTCAAGGACGCGATGGAGCGTCTTTCGCCCGAGGTGGACGGTCGCGACCTGTGAAGGCCGTGCTCCCCGTGCTCGCGGGCCTGTTCGGCCTCGTGGCCGCCCTCGTCGGCGCCGTGCTCGGCGCGGGCGCGGTGGCGACCCTGATCATCACCGCCCGCATCTCGGCGCAGCATCCGCCGGAAGGGCCGTTCGTCGCGGTTCGCGGCGGCCGCCTCGCCACGATCCAGGCCGGCCCCGAGACCGGGGCCCGCGCCACGATCGTGCTGCTGCACGGGGCTTCGGCCAACGCCTCCGACCCGATGGAGGGCGTCGGGCGGACGCTCGCCGCACAGGGTTTTCGCGTCGTCGCCTTCGACCGGCCGGGCTTCGGCTGGAGCGACCGGCTCTCCGGCGAGGCCGCCGCCGCCCCGGCGGTCCAGGGCGCGGCCATCGCCGAGGCGCTGGCGCGGATGGAGATCGGCCCGGCGATCGTGCTCGGCCATTCCTGGGCCGGCGCTCTGGCGCTCAGCCTCGCCCTCGACCATCCCGAGCGCGTCTCCGGGCTGGTGCTGGTCGCGCCGGTGGCGCTGCCGTTCCGCGAGGCGCGGACGCCGCCGTGGTACTGGCGCCTCGCGCTGCAGCCGCCGGTGGCGTGGCTGCTGAGCCGGACGCTTGGCCCGCCGCTCGGCCTGCGCTTCCTCGAGCCGGCGGCGCGCAACGTCTTCCAGCCGCAGCCGGTGGCGGAGGGCTACGTCGAGCGCAGCCGCGCCGCCCTGGTCC
>NZ_VRUX01000892.1:0-1272 GCF_008039885.1 Methylobacterium sp. WL103 | reverse complement strand
GCCGGGGCTGACGCCGTGGGCGCTCGCGGCCTCGAGGACGCGCTCCACGTCGGCGCCGGTGACCGTGCCGGTGCGGACGTTGACCCGCGCCTGGAAGTGCTGCGAGGCGAGGCGCCCGCCGCTCATGTTGACGATGACCGACTGGACCTCGACCTTGGCCATCCGCTCGGCGGCGTGCACCGCCTGCCGGATCGCACCCTCGGCGGCTTCGAGATCGACGATCGCGCCACCCTTCAGCCCGTGCGAGCGCTGGTGGCCGATGCCGATGATGCGGGCGAGGTGCGTGCGGCCCTTCAGCGTCGAAAGGGCCTCGGCCGGCTGCAGCTCGGCGATGAGGCAGACCACCTTGCTCGTGCCGATGTCGAGCACCGACAGCGTGGTGCTGCGGCGCGCCGAGAGCGGTTTCAGGCGGGGCGTGAGGCCGTGTTGGGAATGCATCAGCGCTGACCGGCGAAAGACGGGGAACGGGCGGGGCGGCGGGTGGTCGAAAGGAGCGCCTGGGCTGGGCTCACGTCGCCGTCCCCTTCTTCGTCTTCTTCGAGGCCTCGGCCCGGGCGGCCGCGGCCTCCTCGGTGAGGCGGACCACGACCCGGTCGGGCATCCGCAGGTCGACGGCGATGATGTCCTTCTCCAGCAGTCGGTTGGCGCGCTCGAGCTCGACGAGGCGCGCCAGCGCGGCGCCGGGCTCGACCTCCGGCAGGCGGATGTCGACGCCGTCGAGCTTCAGCGTCCAGCGCCGGCCCGAGACGTAGGTGCCGGCGCGGATGCGGTCGGCCAGCGGGCCGGCCGCGGCGACCAGGGCGAGATACTCGCCGAGCTTGGTGTTGGCGTCGTCGCCGACGACGAGCGGCAACGTCGCATAGCGGTCGTCGCGCATCGTATCGATGATCGTACCGTCGGCGGCGATGACGCTGATCTCGCCGTTCATCTGCCAAAGGGCGGCCGGCTCGCGCTCGACCTGGTTGATGACGATCTCGCGGGGATAGATCTTGCGCACCGAGACGGAGGCGATCAACGGCACCCGCAGCAGGCGGGCGCGCACCTCGGCGACGTCGAGGAAGGGAACGGACGCGCGCCAGTCGATGCCGGCGGCGGCCAGCACCTCGCGCTCGTACATCCGGGAGATGCCCGAGATGGTGACGCGCTCGACGCCGAAGCCGGCGATGCGCGCGAGGATGTCGAAGGGGCGGCCGTTCTCGGCGACGAAGGCGTCGTAGCGGCCGCTGGCGACGAAGCCGGCGAGCGCCAGCGCGCCGAAGGCCGTGCTGAGGC
>NZ_VRUX01000891.1:0-1273 GCF_008039885.1 Methylobacterium sp. WL103 | reverse complement strand
CCGCTGGCGCGGCTCGCGGGCGCGGCCGAAGCCTTCGGCACCGGCGACGACCACGCGGCCCTGCCTGAAGCCGGCCCGCAGGAGGTCATCGCCGTCTCGCGCGCCCTCGACCGGATGCGCAACCGGGTGCGGCGCCTGATCGACGACCGCACGCAGATGCTGGCCGCGATCAGCCACGACCTGCGCACCCCGATCACGCGGCTGCGCCTGCGCGCGGAATTCATCGACGACGATCACGCCCGCACCATGACGCTGCGCGACCTCGACCAGATGAACGCGCTGGTCGAGGCGGCCCTTTCCTTCGTCCGCGACGGGCAGGGCGGCGCGGCGGGCGCGCGGACGCTCATCGACCTCGCCTCGGTGGTGCAGACCGTCTGCGACGGCTTCCTCGACGTCGGCGCCGACGTCGCGGTGACGCAGAGCCGGCACGTGCTGGTGCGCGGCCGGCCGGACGAGCTCGAGCGCGCGATCACGAACCTCGTGGACAATGCGGTGAAGTACGGCGGCGGCGCCCGCCTCGCCATGGAGCAGACGCCGCGCGGCGTCCGCATCGTCGTCGGCGACACCGGCCCCGGCATCCCGGATTCCGAGCGCGACGCCATGCTGCAGCCGTTCGTGCGCGGCGACCGGGCGCGCAACCTCAACGACGCCAGCGGCTTCGGCCTCGGCCTGTCGATCGTGCTCGCCATCGTCGAATCGCACGACGGCTGGCTGACCCTGACGAACCGCCCCGAAGGCGGCCTCGCCGCCGCGATCGAGCTGCCGCTGGCAGCCGCCGTCGCGCCCGAGCGCATCGAGACCCGGATCGCCGCCGCAGCGGAATGAGCGACGCGGCCTGCATCGCAGGCGCGCGAGCGGCGTTGAGGCCGAGAGGCATCGAAAGGCAGCACAGCATGGACGTCGGTTTCATCGGGCTCGGGCGCATGGGGCGCGCCATGGCGGCCAAGCTCATCGAGGCCGGGCACACGGTCCGGGTCTGGAACCGCTCGCCGGGCGTCGCGCAGGAGATCGTGGGCGCCACGCCGGTAGGAACCGCGGCCGAAGCGTTCGCGGGCGACGCCGCCATCACCATGCTCTCGGACGACGCCGCCCTGCGCTCCGTGATCGTCGAGGGCGGCTTGCTCGACGGCGCCGGCCGGCCGGGGCTGCACCTGTCGATGAGCACGATCTCGGTCGCCCTGGCGCAGGAACTCGCGGCCATCCACGCGCGGGCCGGCATCGCCTATGTCGGCGCCCCGGTGTTCGGGCGGCCCGCGCGTGTATGGCCGCGAGT
>NZ_VRUX01000890.1:0-1278 GCF_008039885.1 Methylobacterium sp. WL103 | reverse complement strand
CCCGAGCGCGGACGCCCGGCGCCCGCGCGCTCCGGCGCCGCGACGGGGACGTAGAGCGCCTCGAAGAACGACAGGTCGAGGATGCTGGCGCCGTCCGCGTCGGTGACCGCCATCACGGCGTTCAGCAGGCGCGGCTCGCCGCCGTGCTGGACGACGAGGCGGCGGATGATGGTGCGCGCCACCGCGCGCGCCTCCTCGGCGTCCTGGACGAGCTGCCCGGTGCGTTCCGGCAGGAAGGCGTCGTCGAGGCGGATGTTGAAGTATGCGTGGATCATGATCGAACGCCCCGTTCCTCAGGTTGCGTGGGCCGGCGGACCTCCGACGACGGTCGATGGCAAGTCTCATGGGTCGGGACCCATGAGGTCCGGCGGATTGCCGCCGCCCCGCAATCGCGGGGGCCAGCCCTCGATGAGGCGGGCTCATCGCGAGGGCTGGTGTCAGGCGGCCTGGGCGCCGGGGTCGGCGGCGTCTGCCGCCGGGATGAGCCGCGGATGGAAGGCGTCGGCCAAGCGTTCGAGGCGGTGGGCCATGTCCCGCACCTCGTTGAGGGCGATGGACTTCTGGCCTTCCTTCACGGCGCGCGTGATGTCGCTGATCTGCGTCGTCGCGATGCGCTTCAGCTCGGTCGCGAGCTGGTCCTTGGTCATCATCGGTCCGGGTTCCGGTGCTGGTCGGGGGACACCGTGGCGCGGCGTCCGTTACCAGTCGGTTTCCCATCCTCCGAGGTCGCCGGAAGAGCGGTGGACAAGTCAGTCAGGAACGAATCCGGCGGCCGGACGCGACGCGCCGCCGGCCCCTTCGGACCGGCGGCGGACGCGGCACCGGCCGGGCGCGCGGGATCAGACCAAATCCGGTCGATCCCTTCGGGATGGCGGATTCGGGCTTCGCTCAAGCGCCGCGCGGGCTTGCCTGACACGGCCTCCGCTTCGATCAAGCGAAAGGCCGTGTCAGGCCGTGGGGTGCTGCGTCGCGAGGCGCTCGGCGAGGCCGAAGCCGACCCGGACGAGGAGGGCCTCGAGGGTCGCCTTCATCTCCGGCGTGCCGGCTTCCTCGATCAGGCCGTGCGCCTCGATGCAGATCTCGGCGAGGCGCTCCATCGGGTTGTCGGGCTCGGTGGGGGCGGGAAGGGTCTGGCGGGTCATCGGTACGTTCGCGTGTTGGCGTCTGTCGGGGGTCCGGCGGCGGCGCCGCCCGCCCCCCCCCAGCTGTGTGTTATAAACAAAAACGCGCCCCCGCGACCCGGGCCGATAACGTATTGCCGGTTAGGGGTGGAAAAAA
>NZ_VRUX01000088.1:0-11432 GCF_008039885.1 Methylobacterium sp. WL103 | reverse complement strand
GTGGCGCCGCGGCGCTCGCTGGCATCGAAGCCGTAGCCGGCGTTGATACCGAAGTAGGCGCCGGTCCAGGTGAACACCGGAACGGGCGTGAACACCGGCGGCGGTGCGCGACGGGGAAGGTCGGCAGCGGACGCGGCGGCGGTGAGGCCAACGAGCACGGTGGTGGCGAGGAGAAGGCTCTTCATTTTTTCTGGGTCCTGATTGGCAAGGCCGAGGTGGTTCTAAACCGGGTTGCCCGCTCGGTCTGTCGCTTTCCTGCAACAAGCTCGGCTAGATGAACCGGAAGCCGTCAACGAAAGGTGAAGGTTACGCCCGGCTTACTCGATGTCGTTCGCGTGTGTGTTTTGGCGCACATGGCTGGGGGAAGAAGATCAAATGGATTTCCCGCCGGGGTTCTGTTGTTTAGATTTGCGCGCCGCGGCCGCGGAAGTCGGCCCAGTGCTTATCAAATGATAAAGGGCGCCGCTGGCGTCGGCACTTTATTTCCGGTCGCGGACGTGGCTCGGTTCGTAAGGCCGGGATTAACCCTGTGGCGTCATCCTCCATGCCAACGGACGCACGGGCGACCCGGGGGGAGGATCACGATGGGCGAGGACGATGAACCGGCGCCGTCGCACGGCACCTTGCGCTGGGCGATCCAGACAGCCGGCATCGCCGGTTTGTTCGGTCTGGTGGCCGTCCACCACTTCGCGCAACCGGATCGCATCCCGCCCGCTTCGACCCACGTCGCCCAATCCGGCATAGCCCGCGGCGTCATCGATCCCGAGACCACCGGCTCGATCGCGCAGGGCGCTCGCGCGGTGAGACTCGACCCCTGCGGCCTTCCGGGCGGGACGCACGCGCTGCGTCCTTGAGAACGGCACGGCCGTTTCGCACGGGGAAACCCCACCTCGGCGGCGGCCTCCAATTGACAAGTGGTAGCAAGGGCCTAAGTGTCCCGCGCATCCGCAGGTGCGACGGGTTTGCGTTCCGACAGGCCGTCGCCGCCGTCGCCGCGAGGAGTTCTCCGCGCCGGCCTGCTTGACCCCGCGCGTAACGGTTCTCAAAAGATTATGTCATTTGCCGATCTCGGATTGAGCGACAAGGTCCTCCAGGCCGTCACCGCCGCCGGCTATACGGAACCGACGCCGATCCAGAGCCAGGCGATTCCGCACGTCCTCGCGCGCCGCGACGTGCTCGGCATCGCGCAGACCGGCACCGGCAAGACCGCGGCCTTCACCCTGCCGATGCTGACCATGCTCGAGAACGGGCGTGCCCGCGCCCGGATGCCGCGAACCCTCATCCTCGAGCCGACGCGCGAACTCGCGGCGCAGGTCGTGGAGAACTTCGACCGCTACGGCACCAACCACAAGCTCAACGTCGCGCTGATCATCGGCGGCGTCTCCTTCGCCGACCAGGATGCGAAGCTGACCCGCGGCACGGACGTGCTGATCGCGACGCCGGGCCGGCTCCTCGACCACTTCGAGCGCGGCAAGCTGCTTCTGAGCGGCGTCGAGCTGCTGGTGATCGACGAGGCCGACCGCATGCTCGACATGGGGTTCATCCCCGACATCGAGCGCATCGTGAAGATGGTGCCGTTCACGCGCCAGACGCTGTTCTTCTCCGCGACCATGCCGCCGGAGATCGAGCGCCTCGCTGACATCTTCCTGCACAACCCCGAGCGGATCGAGGTGGCGCGCGCCGCCTCCACCGCTTCGACCATCGTCCAGCGCCTGGTCGCGACCTCGTCGGACGGCAGCGCCAAGCGCGATCGCCTGCGGCGGCTGATCCGCGGCGAGGCGGACCTCAAGAACGGGATCATCTTCTGTAACCGCAAGCGCGACGTGGCGCTGCTGCAAAAGTCGCTGGTCAGCCACGGCTTCGATGCGGCCGCCTTGCACGGCGACATGGACCAGCGTTCGCGCACAACTGCCCTCGACGCCTTCCGCGGCGGCGAGACCGCGCTGCTGGTGGCCAGCGACGTCGCCGCCCGCGGCCTAGACATCCCGGCAGTGAGCCACGTCTTCAACTTCGACGTGCCGAACCATCCCGAAGACTACGTCCACCGCATCGGCCGCACCGGCCGCGCCGGCCGCTCGGGGGCGGCCTTCACCCTGGTCAGCCGCAGCGACGACCGCTCGCTGCAGGCGATCGAGTCGCTGATCGGCCAACCGATCCCGTGGATGGACGGCGACCTCGATACCGCTGCGACCGCCACCACTGTGCCCGCGGCCGAAGAGGACGGAGAGCCCCGCACCCGTCATCGCGGACGCTCCACCGAGACGTCGCGGCGCGGCCGGAGGGCTCCGGCCGAGGCCGAGGCGTCGCGCGAGGCCCGGTCGCCCAGGGCGCGCCGTGGGTCGCCAGACGCCGAACCAACGGCCAACCTAGAGTCGCCCCCTTCCGAGGAGGCGGCTCCGCGCCGCGAGGCCCGCAGCCGGCAGGACGAGCCTCGGCGCGAGACTCCACAGCGTCAGAGGGCCGAGGTTCGGCCGCGCACCGAGCGGCCCAGCGCTCCCCCTCTGCGCCCGGTTCAGGAGCGGTCGCGCGACGACCGCGGCCACGGGCGGCGGCGCGACGAGGACGGCGACACGCCGGTCGGCCTCGGCGATCACGTGCCCGCCTTCATGTTGCGTTCGGCGGCGATCAAGAAACAGGACTGACGTCATATCCGCGACCTTGGCCTTAACGGTCCGTCCACGCTCCTTGAGGTAGCTTGTGATGTCGGTTCCGTTCGCATCACGCGCCGGGACCGTGACGGACCGACGGGGATCGGATGAGCGACGGGCAGTACGCCGACCGTGATCGCAGCTTCGCCTTGGCGCAACGCGCCCAGGAATTGATGCGCGATTACGGGCCTTCCGCGACCCCGCGGGCCTATGCCGTCTGGTACACCTACGTGTCCGGCGACCGCCCCTTGATGAACGACGCGATCAAGCGGCTCACCGCGCAGAGCGCGGGGCTTTCGCCGACGGACATCGACGAACTCTACGACACGTATCTCGACGGCTCGCGCTACGCCGCCGCCGCAGGTGAAACCGGCGCGACGATGCTGGCTGAGATCGAGGGCGTCATGGAGATGCTCGACCTCTCCCTCGGCTCGGCGGCGCAGTACGGCGAGTCCCTGCGGGCGTTGAGCCTCGACCTTTCGGTCTCGACCCTGAACCGCGCACGCCTGCGCGAGATCGTGGCGACCCTGGTCGCCACCACCCGCGAGGTGGCATCCAACAACCGCACCCTCGAAGCGCGGATGCGCGAGAGCCGCACGGAGGTCGAATCGCTGCGCGAAAAGCTCGAGGCGACCCGGATCGAGAGCCTGACCGATCCGCTGACCGGACTTGCGAACCGCAAGCACTTCGAGGAGATGCTGCAAAAGGCCCTCGACGGCGCGGCCCGCGGCGCCCATCCGAGCCTGATCGTCCTCGACATCGACTTCTTCAAGCGCTTCAACGATCTCTACGGCCACCTCATCGGCGATCAGGTGCTGAGGCTCGTGGCGGTCGTGATGCGGGAAAGCGTCGAGAAGGGCGCGATGCTCGCCCGCTTCGGCGGCGAGGAATTCGGCATCCTTCTGCCGAACGCCACCCGCGAAACTGCCCGCGCCATCGCCGAGAAGGTCCGCATCAGCGTCATGGGCCGGGAGCTGATGAAGCGTTCCACCGGCGAGTCGCTCGGCAAGGTCACGATCTCGCTCGGCGTCGCGACCTACCGCCGTGGCGACAACCCGGTCTCGCTGCTGGAGCGCGCCGACCTGTGCATGTTCGCGGCCAAGCGTTCCGGCCGCAACCGCACGCTCGACGACGCGACCACGGCCGAACTCGCCGCCGCGGTCGCCTGATCCGAAAAGGCGTCGTTCAGGCCGGGGCGAGCAACCGCTCCGGGCCGACCGGCGTGATCGCGACGGACTCGCCGCAGCCGCAGGCCGAGGTCTGGTTCGGGTTGTTGAACACGAACTGCGAGGCGAGCTTGGACGTCTGGAAGTCCATCTGCGTGCCGAGCAGGAACAGCAGCGCCTTCGGATCGACGAAGACCTTCACGCCGCGATCCTCGACCATGTCCTCGCCGGGCTTGCGATCCTCGGCATATTCCATCGTGTAGGACATCCCGGCGCAGCCGCCGTTCTTCACGCCGACCCGAAGCCCGGCGATCGGCCGGTCTGCGTCGGCGATGATCGCCTTGATGCGGTCGGCTGCCGCGTCCGTCAGCGACATGACCTTGAAACTCGTGGACATCGGTGTCTCTCCGGCAGCCGGGTTCAAGGCCCGGGCGGTTGAGGGTGGGCGTACGGCGTTAAGATAAGGATCGCGACGGGCGTGGTCTACACCCACGCCCGAGCCATGCTAGGATCATCGCGGTCGATCGGAGGAGCCCATGGGCGAGCCGGCAATTCCCAGGATGAGCGCGGACGAGTTCTTCGCGTGGCAACGCGACCAGGATGGGCTCTACGAACTCGTTGACGGCATCCCGGTGCCGCACGTGAAGATGATGACCGGAGCGAGCGTCCAGCACGACCGGGCCACCGTGAACATCATCGCGTCGCTTCATGGGCAGTTGCGTGGATCCGGCTGCCGTCCGACGACCGACGACGTCGCGATGCGCACCAGCATCACGACGATCCGCCGCCCGGACATCACCGTGGAATGCGGCGACCTCGTTCGCGACACCTACGAGAACCGTTCGCCGCGCCTCGTCGTCGAGGTGCTGTCGCCCTCGACCAGCAGCATCGACCGGTTCAAGAAGCTCGACGAATACCGGCGTCATCCGACGCTGCGCTACATCCTGCTCGTCGAGACCCGCTTCTCCGGCGCCGTCCTCTATCGCCGGGACGAGGATGGGGGCGCCTGGGAAATTTCGGCCTACGAGGCGATGACGGACCGGATCGACCTGCCCGCCATCGGTGCCGCCCTGGACCTCGCCGACATCTACGAGGACATGACGTTCGAGCGCGAGCCGGAGCCGCCGCGCTGATCGGCCGGCCTCACCACATGTCGAGGGCGACGCGGGCCTCGTCGGACATGCGGCTCTGATCCCACGGCGGATCGAACACCATCGTCACCGCGCAGGACTGGACGCCGGGCACTTTGGCGACCGCATCCTCGACCCAGCCGGGCATCTCGCCGGCGACCGGGCAGCCCGGCGCCGTCAGCGTCATGTCGATGGCGACCTTGCGGTCGTCGTCGATGTCGACCTTGTAGATTAGGCCGAGCTCGTAGATGTCGGCCGGGATCTCCGGATCGTAGACGGATTTCAGCGCCGCCACGATGTCGTCGGTCAGGCGGTCGAGTTCCGCCGGCGGCACGCCCTCGGCCCCCGCGACCTTCGGCGTGTTCGCGCCCCCGGTGATCGTCGCATCGCTGCTCATCGTCGTCTCCTTTTCGGGCCACCGCCAAGCGGCCGCCAGGTCCATACGCTCAGGCGAACATCATCTCGGCGCGGGCCAGCGCCTCGGCCAGCACGTCGATCTCGGCGCGGGTGTTGTACAGCCCGAACGAGGCGCGGCAGGTGGAGGTGACGCCGAAGCGCGTGAGCAGCGGCATGGCGCAATGCGTGCCGGCGCGGACCGCTACGCCGGACCGGTCGATCACCGTCGCGATGTCGTGGGCATGCGCGCCCTTCATCTCGAAGGCGATGACGCCGCCCTTGCCCTTGGCGTTGCCGATCTGGCGGACCGAATTCATCGCGCCGAGACGCTCCTGGGCGTAGGCCGTGAGGTCGGCCTCGTGCGCGGCGATCTTCTCGCGGCCGATCCCCATCATGAACTCCAGTGCGGCGCCGAGGCCCACCGCCTCGACGATCGCGGGCGTGCCCGCCTCGAAGCGGTGCGGCGGGTCGTTGTAGGTGATGGCGTCCTGGCTCACCGTGCGGATCATCTCGCCGCCGCCCTGGTAGGGCGGCAGGCGGTCGAGCCATTCCTTCTTGCCGTAGAGCACGCCGATCCCGGTCGGGCCGTAGACCTTGTGTCCGGTGAAGACGAAGAAGTCGCAATCGAGGGCCCGCACGTCGATTGGCTGATGCACCGCGCTCTGCGCGCCGTCGAGGAGCACCGGCACGCCGTGGGTGTGGGCGATGCGCACGATCTCCGCCGCCGGCGTGACCGTGCCGAGCACGTTCGACATCTGCGTGATCGCGACCATCTTGGTGCGCGGCGTGAACAGCTTCTCGTATTCCTCGACGAGGAAGTTGCCGTCGTCGTCGACCGGCGCCCACTTGATCACCGCCCCGCGCCGCTCGCGTAGGAAGTGCCACGGCACGATGTTGGAATGGTGCTCCATGATCGAGAGGATGATCTCGTCGCCCTCCCCGATCATCCCGCCCCAGCCCATCGACGACGCCACGAGGTTGTAGGCCTCGGTGGCGTTGCGGGTGAAGATGATCTCATCCGTGGACGCGGCGTTCAGGAACTGCCGCGTCGTCTCGCGCGCGCCCTCGAACCCTTCGGTCGCCGCGTTGGCCATGAAGTGCAGGCCGCGGTGGACGTTGGCGTACCCGGTCTCCATGCACGCCACCATCGCGTCGATCACCGCACGCGGCTTCTGCGACGAGGCGGCGTTGTCGAGGTAGACGAGCGGCTTGCCGTAGACCTTTTCGGAGAGGATCGGGAATTGCGCCCGAATTGCCTCGACGTCGTAGGCTGGATGCAGCATGGGTGCGTTCATGGTCGCGACCTTCGATCCGGGTTATCGTTCACAGCTTCGCCCCTCCCCGGCGCCATCCTCATTCCGATGCGCTGGAGTGAGGCGGCTTTCGGAAGCCGCCGGACGCGCTGAAGTTCTCCTGCGAGAGCCGCCAAGGCGGCCCCCCTAGAAAAGGGCGGGGAGGGATACCGCGACGCGAAGGGTTCACCCCCGCGACGCGAGCCACGCCTCGATCTCGCCGATCAGCGCGGCGCGTGCACCCTCGTGGGTCACAGATTCCACCGCCTCGCCGACGAAGGCCTGCACCAGCAGGCTCTCGGCGATCGGCTTCGGCAGGCCGCGGGCCATGAGGTAGAACAGGAGATCCTGGTCCGGGGCGCCGCATGTGGCGCCGTGGCCGCAGGCGACGTCGTCGGCGAAGATCTCCAGCTCCGGCTTGTTCATCATCTGCCCCTCGTCGGAGAGGAGCAGACAATCCGACTTCATCTTGCCGTCGGTCTTCTGCGCGATCTGGCGGACGATGATCTTGCCCTGGAACACGCCGGTGGCGTCCCCGTCGATCACCGTCTTGAACATCTCGCGGCCGACGCCGCCGACCGCCGCGTGGTCGGCGAGCAGGGTCGAATCCGCAAGCTGCCCGTCGCCGAGCATCGTGGCGCCGTTGACGACGGCGTTCACGTTCTCACCGGCGACGTGCATGAAGATCTGATGGCGCGACAGGACCGCGCCGGTAACGAGGTTCACGGTCTCCAACTGCGATTCGTCGTCGAGCCGGACGCTGATCGTCGACAGGGCGATCGCCTTGTCGCCCTCGCGGTTGATGCGCGCGTGCCGGAAGGCGGCATGCTTGCCGACATGCACGTCCAGGGCGTCGTTCGGCTGGTAGGTCAGCCCGTTCGGCCCTTCATGCGTCTCCAGCAGGGTGAACTCGGCACCGTCGGCGACCTCGACCAGCACCCGCGTCGCGGTCGAGAAACCCTCGGCGCCCGCGCCGACGAAGCGCAGGTGCAGCGGGGTCTCGACCTTGGCGCCGGCCTCCACCGAGATCAGCGCGCCGTCGGCGAGGAAGGCCGTGTTGAGCTGGTAGATCGGGTTCTCCCGCGCCTGCGCGACGGGGGCGAGGTTCTTGAGGCGCGCGTCGCCCTGGCTGAGGGCGTCGTTCAACGGCGACACCGAAACGCCGGCCGGGACGCGATCGAGGTCCGACAGCTCGCGGATCAGGTGCCCGTTGACGAAGGTCAGGCGTACCGCCTCCATCGCCGAGAACGCGGTCGCGGAGGCGACGGCGGCCTTCGCCACGTCGAGGGACGGCGCTTCGGCCGGCGGCGCGGCTTCCTGCATCGCGGCGCGCAAATCGGTGTACTTGAACGCCTCGACGCGGCGGCTCGGCAGGCCCGCCGCCTCGAAGAAGCGGAACGCCTCTTCGCGGTCGATCGCTTTATCGCTGCCGAAGCCCTTGCGGGCGGTCTCGAACAGGGTCGAGAGACCGGTCTCGGCCGAGGTGCGGAGGTTGGCGATGTCGGCCATGGGCTTACGCGGCCTCGTTGGTGCGGTACTCAGCGTAGCCGGACGCCTCGAGTTCCTTGGCGAGCTCCTTGCCGCCGGTCTTCACGATCAGGCCCTTCGACATGACGTGCACGGTGTCGGGCACGATATAGTCGAGCAGGCGCTGGTAGTGGGTGATGACCAGGAACGAGCGGCCTTCCGCGCGTAGCGCGTTCACGCCCTCGGAGACAATGCGCAGCGCATCGATGTCGAGGCCGGAATCGGTCTCGTCGAGCACGCAGAACTTCGGCTGCAGCAGCGCCATCTGCAGGATCTCCATGCGCTTCTTCTCGCCGCCGGAGAATCCGACGTTGAGGGCGCGCCGGAGCATGTCCTTGTTGATCTCGAGCTTCTCGGCGGCCGCGTTGACCTGCCGGATGAAGTCGGGCGTGGCGATCTCAGCTTCGCCGCGGGCGCGGCGCTGGGCGTTGAGGCAGGCCTTGAGGAAGGTCATCGTGCCGACGCCGGGGATTTCCAGCGGGTACTGGAAGGCGAGGAACACGCCGGCGGCTGCGCGCTCGTCGGCGCCCATCTCCAGCACGTTTTGGCCGTCGAGCAGGATCTCGCCGTCGAGGACCTCGTAGTCCTCCTTGCCGGCGATGACGTAGGAGAGCGTCGACTTGCCGGAGCCGTTCGGCCCCATGATCGCGGCGACTTCGCCGTCGTTCACGGTGAGGTTCAGGCCGTTGAGGATGCGGTTGTCCTCGATCTGCACGACGAGGTTCTTGATTTCGAGCATGTTGGCTTAGTCCCGTAAGAATACGTATCCCGCGCTTAGTCGGCGCGAAGGGCGCCTCCCCCACCAGGGGGAGGGCATTTCAAAGCGTCTGGCCGAGGCGCGTCAGCCGACCGAGCCTTCGAGGCTGATCGAGATCAGCTTCTGGGCCTCCACCGCGAACTCCATCGGCAGCTGCTGCAGCACGTCGCGGACGAAGCCGTTGACGATCAGCGCGGTCGCCTCCTCTTCGGAGAGGCCGCGCTGGAGGCAGTAGAACTTCTGGTCCTCGGAGATCTTCGAGGTGGTGGCCTCGTGCTCGAACACTGCGCTCGCGTTCTTCGACTCGATGTAGGGCACAGTGTGCGCCCCGCACTGGTCGCCGATCAGCAAGCTGTCACAGTTGGTGAAGTTGCGCGCGTTCGACGCCTTCTTGTGCGCCGAGACGAGCCCGCGATAGGTGTTCTGCGAGCGGCCGGCCGAGATGCCCTTCGAGATGATCCGGCTGGTGGTGTTCTTGCCGAGATGGATCATCTTGGTGCCGGAATCGACCTGCTGCATGCCGTTCGACACCGCGATCGAGTAGAACTCGCCGCGGGACTCGTCACCGCGCAGGATGCAGGACGGGTACTTCCAGGTGATCGCCGAGCCGGTCTCGACCTGCGTCCACGAGATCTTCGAGCGGGCGCCGCGGCAATCGCCGCGCTTGGTCACGAAGTTGTAGATGCCGCCCTTGCCCTCGTTGTCGCCGGGGTACCAGTTCTGGACCGTCGAGTATTTGATCTCGGCGTCGTCCAGGGCGACCAACTCGACGACCGCCGCGTGCAGCTGGTTGTCGTCGCGCTTCGGGGCGGTGCAGCCCTCGAGATACGAGACGTAGGAACCCTTGTCGGCGATGATCAGCGTGCGCTCGAACTGGCCGGTGTCGCGCTCGTTGATGCGGAAGTAGGTCGACAGCTCCATCGGGCAGCGCACGCCCGGCGGGATGTAGACGAACGACCCGTCGGAGAAGACCGCCGAGTTCAGCGTCGCGAAGAAGTTGTCGGTCACCGGCACGACCGAGCCGAGGTACTTCTTGACGAGGTCCGGATACTCGCGGATCGCCTCGGAGATCGGCATGAAGATCACGCCGACCTTCGACAGCTCGGCCTTGAAGGTGGTGGCCACCGAGACCGAATCGAACACCGCGTCGACCGCGACGCGGCGCTCGGGGGCGATGCCCTCCAGCACCTCGACCTCGCGAAGCGGGATGCCGAGCTTCTCGTAGGTCTTCAGGATCTCGGGATCGATCTCGTCGAGCGACATCGCCGCCGGGCGCTTCGGCGCGGCGTAGTAGTAGATGTTGTTGTAGTCGACCTTGTCGTAGGCGACCCGCGCCCAGTCCGGCTCCTGCATGGTCTGCCAGCGCTTGTAGGCGTCCAGGCGCCACGCGAGCATCCACTCCGGCTCGTTCTTCTTGGCGGAGATGAAGCGCACCACATCCTCGGAGATGCCCTTCTCGGACTTCTCCATCTCGATGGTGGTCTCGAAGCCGTACTTGTACTGGTCGAGGTCGATAGAGCGGACCCGATCGATGGTTTCCTGCACGGCAGGCATCAGCGTCTCCTAAGCGTCGCCGGTTTCAAGGACCGGGGGCTTCCATGTGCGATGGCGCAGGCACGGCCCTCAGGCCGCCAACCCTCGCCGTCTATATAGGGTCTCGACGACCCGTTCGAAGGCTCCGAGGAAGCGCGCAGTGTCGCCCTCCCCCGTATTCCAGCCGAGGCTGACGCGGAGCGCCCCCGTGGCCAACGCAGGGCTCACGCCCATCGCGGCGAGAACCGGCGACCGCGCCACCTTGCCGGAGGCGCAGGCCGAACCCGACGACACCGCGATGCCGGCGAGATCGAAGGCGATCAACGCGGTCGGCGCATCGAGCCCAGGCACCGAAAAGCACAGGGTGTTGGGCAACCGCGCGGCGCCGCGGCCGAACACCACGGCGTCGGGCGCGCGGGCGAGGACCGCATCTTCGAGCGCGTCGCGCAACGTCGCGAGGCGCAGCGCGTCCGCGTCGAGGGCGTTGCGCGCGATCTCCGCCGCCTCGCCCATCCCGACGATGCCGGGAAGGTTCTCGGTGCCGCAGCGCAGCCGCGCCTCCTGCCCGCCGCCGCGGACGAAGGCCGCGTCGAGCTGGACGTCGTCGCGCAGCACCAACGCGCCGACGCCCTTCGGCGCGGCGAACTTGTGGCCCGACAGGGTCAGCGCATCGAGCCCGAGTGCGGAGACATCGAGCGGGATTTTGCCGACGGCCTGCACCGCGTCGCTGTGCACCAGGGCGCGGCCATGCGACCGCGCCAGGGCGACGACGTCTGAGATCGGCTGCACCACGCCGGTCTCGTTGTTGGCGGCGTGAACCGAGACGAGCACGTCCGCGTCGCGCAACGCGGCGAGGCGGGCGGCCAGCGCGTCGAGATCAATCACGCCGGAGGCCAGCACCGGCAGCACCTCGACGGCGTCCGCCGGGAAGCGGTGCCCCGCGGTGACGCAGGGGTGCTCGGTCGCGCCGACCAGCAGCCGCG
>NZ_VRUX01000889.1:0-1283 GCF_008039885.1 Methylobacterium sp. WL103 | reverse complement strand
ACCGGCCGGCCGTCGCGCGCCCAGGTCGCGACGTGCGGCACGCCGTCGAGGTCGGGGCGCCCGGCCAGAAGCCGATGCCAGGCCTCGGGCGCCACCACGAACAGGTCGTGGCGGCGGATCGCCTTCACGCCCGCGCCGCCTCGACCACCCGCGCGGCGATGTCGTGCGCGACCGGGCGGCCGCCGCGGGCCTTGCCGAGGGCGTCGCGGTCGTCCTGCCGCGGCAAGTCTGTGATCAAAGCCGCGATCTGCGGCCCGAGCGGCTGGACTGGGTCGAGCACCGCCTGCACCGCGCCGGCCTGGACCATGTTGTCGAGGCCGGGGGCGAAGACCGGCGTGGACTTGGCCATCGCCTCGAGCTTTTCCAGGGGCAGCTTGGTGACGCGGGCGACGGAGGGCAGGTCCATCACGCTCGGGTTGGCGCCGGGCAGCGCCACGAGCACCCGCGTCGCCAAAGCCGTGGCGATGAAGGCGCCGGCGGCCGAGTGGCCATAGATCAGGCCGATCGTCGGATGGCCCTGCGCGTCCGCCAGCAGCAGCGCCTTGGCCAGATGCGCCAGGCACTCGTTCAGGCCGAGCAGCTCGTCGCGCCGGCTCATGCGCTGGCTGTCGGAATCGACCAGCACCAGGATCGGCGCGGCGCCCCCGGCCCGCACCGTCGCCAGCACCGCGGCCGCGAGCGTCAGCGCGCCCTCGATCCCGAGCGGCGTGTCGCCGTCGATGCCGACCACCGAAAGGTCCCGGCCGTCGAGCGGACCGCGGCCGGTGATCAGCCCGTCGGCCACATTCACCGAATGGCCCTCGGGGAACAGCGAGGCCAGGATCTCAGCGAGCGTCATGAGTCGTCCCTTCGAGTCCGGCGACGAGGCCGTCGAAGTCGGCCGCCGACAGCGCCGGCACGCCGGCCGGATCGTTGACGCCGAGGCGCGCCCAGATCTCGGTGGCGTCGCGGCAATCGCCGAAGCGCGCGATGCGGGCTTCGAGCCGCGCCTGCTCCGCCTCCAGCGTCGCAAGGTCGAAAGCCGGCGCCCGACCGGCCAAGTCGAGGGCGGCTTGCCGGAACGCCGCCACGGTGTCGTCGCAGAACACGTCGGCGCCCCCGGTGAGCCGCCGGTGCTTGCCGCCCATGGTGCGCCAGACCAGGGCGCGGTCCTTCGAGTCGAACTCCTCGGCGCCCTTGTTGGTCTCAATCACCTCCGGGCCGGAGACCGAGATGCGCCCGCCCTCCGAGACCGCGAGGCGCGAGCAGGTGCCGGCGATGAGGCCGCCGCCGCCGAAGCAGCC
>NZ_VRUX01000888.1:0-1286 GCF_008039885.1 Methylobacterium sp. WL103 | reverse complement strand
CTCGAGCGGGCCGGCGACCCGCCCCAGCGCGAGCCGGCCGGTGGCGGCCGAGACCGCGAGCGGGGTCGTGAAGCGCGCGCCGTCCGGGCTGACCTTCAGGGCGAAGTCGTCGGCGCCGAAGGTGCCGAACAGCGCGCGCGTCGAGAACCCGGTCTGGAACGCCAGGCCGGCGTCGCGCGCCGCCGCCTGCTTGTTGAGGGTGAGCCGCACGCTGCCCGAGCCGGGCGTGATGTCGTCCCAGGAGAACAGCGCGGCCTCGGACTTCACCGCGAGGCGGTTCACGGCGTCGGCCGCGGTGCCGATTCCGAGGCGGGCGAGGTTCTGGAGCGTGGTGAAGGTGGCGCGCAGGCTCGTCCAGGCGCCGCCCGCGAAGGTGTAGAGGTCGGCCTCGTCGGCGACGTAGGCGAGCCAGCCCGGCCGGGGCGCGAGCCCGATCCAGACCCCGTCGCGGAAGCAGGCGACCTGACCCGATAGGCCCGCCCAGGCCCCGGTGGGCGCTGCCGCGACGACGAGGTAGCGGTCGCCTTCGGCCGGGGCGGCGGGCGGCGCCGCGAGGTCCTTGTCGAGGCAGGCGAGCTGCACCAGCGCATCGAGCTGCACCAGGGCCTCGTTGTGGGTGACGTGCTTCTGCGCCTGGTTGGCCGCGATCAGCGGCAGCGCGAGGTTGTGCGTGGCGTCCGACATCGGCGAGCTCTCTCCAGCAGTTCTTCCAGGGCGTCTTGCGAACGAGGCTGCCGAGGCTGCTCGGCGTCAGGCCCGGGCGACCGCCAACCGCGCGCGGGCCGCCGCACCCGGCCCGAACGCCGCCCCGACCTGCGCGACGGCCACGTCGAGCAGCGCCTGCGGCCCGCCGAAATCCGCAGCCTCGTCGGCGTAGAGCAGGCTCGGCCCGGAGGCTGTCAGCGTGCGCAGGCCGCGCCCGTCGGAGGAAAAGACCGTGACCGCGTATGCCTCCACCGCCTCGTCGAGGGGGATGTCGGCGGCCTCCCAGCCGTCGGCGTCGCGGCGGGCCCGGCGAATCCACGAGAGGCGCACGCCGCCGGGTTCGCGGCGGGCGCGCAGGTGGACCGGGCGCAGGGGCGCCAGCGCCGACAGGCCGGCCGCGGCGAAGACCTCGACGAAGGACGGGTCGCCCGGATCGCGGGCGGCCGGGCCGATCCGGTAGCGGAACCGGCGGCCGGCCTCGTCGAGGCGGTCGACCAACGGGACCACCGCGCCGTCGTCGAGCCGGACGATCAGGCTGCCGGCCGGAGCCGGGCGCGTCGCCGCCGCCTCGCTGCCGGCGA
>NZ_VRUX01000887.1:0-1292 GCF_008039885.1 Methylobacterium sp. WL103 | reverse complement strand
ACCCACGGCGCAGCGGCGAGCGGAGGCGCGAGGTCGCCCTCCCGGTCGGGCAGGCCACCGCCGATCTGGCGGGCGGGAATCTCGGCCTCGCGCATGGTGCGCGAGACCGTGTCGAACCATGGGATCACGATCGCGTCGAGCGGGATGATCTCGGGCACGCCGGCCTTCACGTCCCACTGGTAGGTGGCGCGCGCCACCGGCCCGGCGGGGGTGATCAGGGTCTCGCGGGTGACCGGGCCGGCGAAGGTGAGGATGCCGCGGGTGCGCATCACTGGGCGCGGTGGCAGCCCTTCCGCGACCATCCCCTGCGCCTCCACCGTCACGATGCGCCGTGTGGTGTCGCCGAGCTTCACCGTCTCCGGGTCGGGCGACCAGGAATCGGTGATCGTCACGTCCTTCGCCGGCAGCCACCACGGCTCCTTGGCGTCCGGCCCGCCGCCCTCCTTGGTCCAGGTCGCGACCGGCAGGGCGATCGGGCCGGAGCGCACGTCGACGACGCGGCGGTCGCCGTTGTCGTTGATCGTCAGGCGGTGGTCGAACGGTTCGATGGTGAAGTCGCCGGCATGGTGCGGGAACACCGCGATCACCCGGTCGAAGGCGATGGCGCTCTGGCCGTCCTTCAGCTTGGTCTTGCTCCAGCGGTCACGGCCGAGCTGGCTCCAACTGAAGTTGGCCAGCGTCGGCTGGATCACCTCCTCGAGCAGGATCTGCTGCTTGTAGACCCCGTGGATCTTGAGCAGCACCATCTCGCGTACGAAGGGCGCGGCGTTGCCGTTCAGCTCAGGGGTCACCGTGAGGGTGAGGTCGCCGGGCTCGACCTCGGCGCGGGCGGGCTGAGTGACGAACAGGAGCGCGAGCAGCGCACCGATCCACCCGCGGGCGTGACGACGGAACGTCGCCGGAGCGGGCGCGGGCCCCCTCTCCCGGGCGGGAGAGGGTCGGCGTGAGGGACGAGAACGTGCCGGAGAGGTCACGCCCCTCATCCCACCCTTCTCCCCATGGGAGAAGGAGCCGCGCGGCGTCTCCAGCGCATCCCTCGGGATTGGGATCGGGCTCGTCGCGTCCAAAGCCGTCACCATGGGTTGCTCCCGGCGGGCATGCTCGTGCCGGCTTCGATGCGGCGGGTCTGCTCGGCCTTGATGCGGAGCTTGAGGTAGCGGCCGGGGTCGTCCGGCAGGGTCTGGAGCCAGAGGCGGTCGGGGCGGATCTCGTGGGCCTCGAAGCTCTTGGTGACGCGTCGCACCTCCTTCTCGGGGGCCTCGGCCACCATCGCCGAGCCGCCGCCGGTGCGG
>NZ_VRUX01000886.1:0-1298 GCF_008039885.1 Methylobacterium sp. WL103 | reverse complement strand
GGCGTGGGCTGCGTCTGCGTGCGCTGCATCGGCGCGGCGGTCGGCGCCGTCGTGGTGGCCGACGGCGCGTTGAAGGTGCGCGAGCCGCGCGACCCCATGCTGCCGCCGCCGCCCGGACGGGCTTCGACGGCGGGCGCTGCGACCGTCAACGCGGCGGCCAGCGCCAGAAAGGTCGCCGCACGCTTGCGGCGCGTGGTGGAGGTGAGCATCGATCGGCCCCTGGTCATCTCGAAACGTCCCGGACGTCGTCGGACGCCTCGGCGTCGTCGAACGTCTTGGCGCGAACGCCGACGCATAAGATGGTGACGCCGGGCGGCGTGTTTTAGTCCGTCGCCTCGCGATGTTTTTCGCGTCACCCTTGACGATTCGTCAGCGCAGGGGGGCCGCAGGCCGCTCGGGCGCCGCCGGGAAGACCAGACGCACCTGCGTGCCCTCCCCCGGCCGGCTGTCGAGGGCGATGATGCCGTTCTGCCGCTTCATCAGCCCGTGCACGATGGCGAGCCCGGCCCCGCGCCCGGCCTCGCGGCTGGTGGCGAAGGGCGCGAGCGCCCGGGCCAGCATCTCCGGCGACATGCCGGCGCCGGTATCCGTGATGCGGATGCCGACGGCGCCGTCCTCCGGCCGCTGCACCGAGCGGTCGCCCGGCGCGATGCGGAAACTCTCGATCCGGATGGTGCCGCCGTCCGGCATCGCCTCGCACGCGTTGGTGACCACGTGGCCGAGTGCCAGCTCGACCTGCAGCGGGTTGCTGATCGCCCGCGGCAGGCCGGGCGTGCCGGCAAGCTCCAAGCGCACCCCCACGGGCAGGCCGGGCCGCAGGCGCTCCACGGTGGCGGCCACGAGCGCGTCGAGGTCGATCGGGCGCACGTCGGGGGCGATCTTGCGCGAATAGGCCAGCAGCTGGCGCGTGAGCACGGCGGCGCGTTCGGTCGCGTCGGTGGAGCGGCTCATCGCCCGCTGGATGAACGGCTCCTGGCTGTCGCCGAGCCGGCGCTTCAGCCCGTCGATGTAGCCGATTAGGATCTGGAGGAAGTTGTTGAACTCGTGCGCGACGCTGTTGGTGAGCAACCCCAGGGCCTCGCGTTGGCGCGAGAGCACGAGGGCGCTCTCGGCGTCGCGCCGCCGGGTCACGTCGAAGACCTGGCCCAGCCGATAGGGGCTGCCAGAGACCGGGCGCAGCGTCACGCGCGCCCAGAAGGTGGTGCCGTCGCCCCGCGCCGCCAGGAACTCGGCGCCGTCGTCTAGGGCGCGCCGGTCGGCCGCCAGCAGCCGGACGTTGCGCCCGACCAGGGCCGCGG
>NZ_VRUX01000885.1:0-1299 GCF_008039885.1 Methylobacterium sp. WL103 | reverse complement strand
GGCGGGCGCGGCTGCCAGCGTGGCGGACACGAGCGCGGCGGCGAGGAGTCCGCCGAGGCGCACAGACGGAAGCGGGCGGGTCATGGGCGGCCGTCCGTCGGCTCGGCCGAGGAGGTGAGGACGCGCAGCGGCGCCTTCGGCTCGGCCTTGCCGTCCACCTTGCCGTCCACCTTGGAATCCTTGGCCTTGTCCTGGTGGAACACGGTGTGGACGTTGCCGATGAAGGAGATCACCCGGCCGTTCTCCACCACGTCGAGCCCGTCGGCGACCACCTGGCCGCTCGGCACCGACACGGTGACGGTCTCGGAGGACTTCACGCTGCCGGCCTTGAAGTCGACGGCGGCCGATTGCAGCCGCGCCTCCTCGCCCTTGTCGGTCCAGATCCGGATGTCCTGCTTGAGGTCGAGGGCTTCGCGGGTCGTGTCGAACAGGCCGGTGGCCGCCTCGATCCAGGCGAGCCCGCCCTTCTCGTCGATGGCGACGTGGCCGCGCATCGCCTCGAGCTCGATCAGGCTGGGCTTGCGCATGTCCTGGAGCGCCGCCGTGGCGGTCACCTCGTAGCCGCGGTCGCCCTTGCGGAAGCCCGACAGCTTCGGGTTCTCCATCCGCACCTTGGTGCCCGACAGCGTCACCGGCCCGACGCTGACGCCGGGAAGCACCGCCGCGAACGGGTTGAACAGCCAGGCCCCGAGCGCGATCACCGCGCCGCCTGCGACGAGCGGGAGCACCCGGCGGAGCGTGCGCACCTGGGCGCTGTGGCGGTGGGCGCGGGCATGCGCGCGGGTGCGGCGCAGGTCGGCCTGGCCGCCCCCTTGCCCGAACCCATCCCTCTCGACCGCGTCGACGACCTGCATGACGATTCCGATGCGCGACGCTGGAGCGCGACGCGCCCGCGAGCCCGGCTCCGACGCATCACGCGCCACGCCGACTCGTTCCGGGATGCGCCCGGCCGATGGCGAAGTTATGGCCCAAGCGTTTCCGAATGTTCAACCATCGCTGGCATCGGGATGCCCAGAGGGGGCGAATTCGGCCGATGCGTCGTGCGTTCGCGCACAAGGACGGTGCGGCCGTCCCCTCATCGCATGCGGCGCGTCCTCGCCGCCCAGGAAGGAACATCGCTCCCGAACGATCCAGCGCCGCCCGATCACCGGCTCCTCCCTCCCCCGCCCCCAAGTCGGGCTTGCCCGACTTGGGCGCACAGGGTGCGGATCGCGGGCAAGCCCGAGATCCGTCGGGGGGAGGGAAGGGGCGGCTTCGTTGGCTCGAGACGGGGAATAGAGCGGTGGATCAGGCCTGCGC
>NZ_VRUX01000884.1:0-1306 GCF_008039885.1 Methylobacterium sp. WL103 | reverse complement strand
CCCCCCCCCTTTTTTTTTTTCACGAATAAGACGTAATACTACATAGGCTCGGGTGTCGTGGGCTCGGATTTGTTTATAAGAGACAGCCCTGGCGCTGGGCGGGGCCGGGTCGCCGGCCGGCGACGGCATGATGCTGGCGGCGATCCTGCTCTGCGGCCTCGGCTATGCGGAGGGCGCCGCGCTGTCGCGCCGGCTCGGCGGCTGGCAGGTGATCTCCTGGGCGCTGGTGCTGTCGCTGCCGGTCACCCTGGCGCTGGCGCTTGCGAGCCTGCCGGGTACCTGGGACGTCGGCTGGCCGGCCTGGGCGGCGCTGGCCTACGTCTCGGTGTTCAGCATGCTCGTCGGCTTCGTGTTCTGGTATCGCGGCCTAGCGCTCGGCGGCATCGCCGGCGTCGGCCAGCTCCAACTGCTGCAGCCGTTCCTCGGCCTGGCGCTGGCCGGCCTCCTCCTGCACGAGCCGGTGGCACCGGGCATGCTGCTCGCCACCGCCGTGGTCGTCCTGTGCGTGGCGGGCGCCAAGCGTTATGCGTAGGCGTTTTTGCAGGTCGGACGCCGGACATGACTCAGCTTGTCCCACGGCCGAACGAGACGCGGGCTCCCATGCGCGCCAAGTGAATTCACGCATCGTGCAGGCGAAGCTGCCACGTTCCTCCTTCCCTCCTCTACGGGAGAGGGAAAGGCGCGGGGCATCTGACCTCAGGCTGCGCTGGCGCTGGCCATGGCGCTGCCGGCGGCCTCCGCGATCGGCTTGAAGGCGTTGACGAGGTCGGGGTCGACCTTGCCGGTCATGCCGCGGAGGATGTCGTAGGCAGCCTCGCCCGAGTGCGGGCGCTTGTAAGGCCGCCGCTCGATCAGCGCCCCGAAGATGTCGCAGACCGTGATCAGCCGCACGAGGTCGGGAATCTGCTTCGCGGTCAGCCCGTCCGGATAGCCCGAGCCGTCGAGCGCCTCGTGGTGGGAGCGCACCACCGCGAGCATCGCCGCCGGGTAGTCCTGGCCCTGCAGCATCGCGATGCCCAGCGCCGGGTGGGTCCGCATCACCGTCATCTCGTCCGCGTCGAGCCGGCCCGGCTTGTTGAGGATCGCCAGCGGGATGCGGGCCTTGCCGAGGTCGTGCAGCAGGGCGGCCTGGGTGAGGTCGCGGCAATCCTGCGCGCGCAGGCCGAGCTGCCGGGCGAAGGCCGCCGCGAGGCCGGCGACCAGCAGGCAGTGCTGGTGCGTCGCGTCGTCGAAGCGCCAGACCACGTCGAGCCAGCCGCGGATGTCGGCCTTGTTGAGGGCGCCGACCACGAGGTCCGCGCCCGCC
>NZ_VRUX01000883.1:0-1311 GCF_008039885.1 Methylobacterium sp. WL103 | reverse complement strand
TTGGGCCGGCAGGCTTCGACCAGGGGCTCCAGATCAGCCCATTGCGCGTCGCTCAGCATCGTCCCTCCTCCATCAGAGAGACGAAAACGCAAGCCCAGCCAATCTGTTCAGGCGACGACAGGCCCTAACACGGATTTATCGCAAACCAGGACGTTGGCTGCAGAGACGGCGCTGCTGTCCCGGTTTCAGGCTTTGCTCCCTTGGGGGAAGACCAAAGCATAGTGCAAGTAGCTGATTATGCTCGCGCACCGTCCATTTAACGACGAAGCCGAATCATTAGCGCAGCCAGAGTGCAAAATCTGACTGTCTCGGACGTGTATCGCCGCCACAACTCAATATCCTGCAAGTAGGCATTCCTGGCGTCTACAAAGGGTGGAAAGCAGGGCCGGAGATGACGTCCGCTTCTGTGCATGGCCGTCCGGAAGCAGACTTTCCGAAATCCACCCATCCTGGTCGCAGAGCTTAGGGACGGGTTCCAACCTTAACGGGCATACAGCGGCACGCCTTGGCTCCCTGGATGGCTGGGGACACAAATCACTGCGTCAGCAACAGCCGACCGGAGTCCGGACCGATGCCCTTCGATAGAGGCACGCTGGTCGAGCCGTCATTCGCACTAACGAAGCAGCCAAGTGCCGACGAAGGTCAGCGCTGCCGAGTAAACGGCCTGTCCGTCCTCGTCTGTCACGACTACGGTGATGGTCTGACGCTCTCCGTCGTTCGGAATGTCGTTGACAGCGATGGCGGGTAGCAGGCGCTTGGCCTCAAGGGCTGCGGCTTGCAGGTCAGCGCAGACGGTGCCTACATCATCACGCTGGTTGATACCATCATGAATGTCGAAGAAGTAACGAGGCATAAGCCCTCCACACAGCGGAAGCAGGAGCACACACTGGTCCGCCCCCATTGAAGTGGTCCGCCCTTTGGTATGGCTTTTGAGCCTGGAGGACGGACGAGATGGCAAAGCACCCGAAGCCCGAGGAGATCGTCGCGAAGCTACGTCAGGCGGACGTGCTGATCTCACAGGGCCAGAGCGTGGCCGATGCAATCCGCGCGCTCGGTGTGAGTTCGGTGACGTACTACCGGTGGCGGCGTGAGTTTGGCGGCCTGAAGTCGGATCAAGTTCGACGGATGAAGAGTCTTGAGAGTCTGTCCGGCATCATGATGTTTTCTGACAGAGCTTTCGGGTCATGAGGCGGATGGAGGCCAAGAGGACGAACGCTCGCCCTTTCCGGCTTTTGCATTCCCAATCCTTCGCGAGACGGCGGCAGCGGTTGAGCCAACCGATCGTTCGCTCGACAATCCAGCGCTTGGGCA
>NZ_VRUX01000882.1:0-1313 GCF_008039885.1 Methylobacterium sp. WL103 | reverse complement strand
GGGCGGCGCAGGTGGCGGAGGCCGCCACCCGCGGCCTCGTCGGCCGCACGGTGGCGCAGGTCGAGTGCGACCTGATCCTCGACACCCTCGACCACTGCCTCGGCAACCGCACCCATGCGGCCAAGATCCTCGGCATCTCGATCCGGACGCTGCGCAACAAGCTCAACGAATACGTCGGCTCGGGGCTCGATGTGGCCGAGCCCGGCTGCGCCCGGGCCATCGCCGCCTACGGCTGATCTGCGGCGTCCGTCGGCTCGGACGCTTCCCGCGCGCGGTGCTCGGGCAAAGTGACCCGCACCACGGTGCCGGCGCCGACTTCGCTCTCGAAGGCGAGGCGGCCGCGGTGGCGGTTGAGGCTGTGCTTGACGATCGCGAGCCCGAGGCCGGTGCCGCCCTTCTGCCGGCTCGACGCCACGTCGATCCGGTAGAAGCGCTCGGTGAGGCGCGGCAGGTGCTCCGGGGCGATGCCCGGCCCGTCGTCGCGCACGCTGAGCACGATGCGGCTGCCGTGCAGCGCGTCCCGCGTCCGATCCAGGGCGACGACGACGCTGCGGCCGCCGTACTTCACCGCGTTCTCGATGAGGTTCTCGACGACGCGGAGCAACTCGTCCGGCTCGCCGAGCACCGGGTACGCCCCCTCGCCCGCTTCCAGGGTGATGGCCACGCCGCGGGCGGCAGCGAGCGCGCCCTGCGCGTCGACCATCTGGCGGGCGATCGTGCCGAGGTCGACCACCTGCGTCGGCGCCACGTGTTCGCGCAGCTCGATCCGCGAGAGCGAGAGCAGGTCGTCGATCAGCCGGGTCATGCGCTGCGCCTGGCTGTGCATGATGCCGAGGAAGCGCTCGCGCGCCGGCGCGTCGGCCCGCGCCGGCCCCTGCAGCGTCTCGATGAAGCCGAGCAACGAGGCCAGCGGGGTGCGCAGCTCGTGGCTGGCGTTGGCGACGAAGTCGACGCGCATCGCCTCCAGGCGCCGCGCGGCGGTGAGGTCGCGCAGGAACAGCACCACGTTGGCCTGGCCGCCGTCCGGCATCGGCAATGCGCCGATCTGCACCTCGAAGGCGCGCTCCGTCGGCACCCGGACGGCGTAGGTGGTCTTCGAGGGCGCACCCGTGCGCAGGACCGCCTCGACCGCGTCGAGTACGTCCGGCGCCCGCAGGGCGAAGGAGAGCGGGTGGCGCAGGCGCAGCGTCGGGAGCAGGGCGCGCGCCGCCGGGTTCGCCTCGATCACCACCGCGCGGCGATCGACCAGGATCACCGGGTCGGGGATGTTGGCGAGCAGCGCCTCGGCCACCGCGTGGCGCTCGGTCTGCCGC
>NZ_VRUX01000881.1:0-1327 GCF_008039885.1 Methylobacterium sp. WL103 | reverse complement strand
CCGGCGCAGGACCGGCCCGGCGGATCGCCTCGGCCGGCTCCGGTGCCGCGATCGGAATCCGCGCCCAGAAGGTCGAGCCCACGCCGACGCGGCTCTCCAGGCCGACGGTCCCGCCCATCGCCGCGATCAGGCGCTCGGCGATCGAGAGGCCGAGGCCGGTGCCGCCGAAGCGGCGAGTGGTGGATTGGTCGGCCTGGGTGAAGGCGGTGAAGACGCCGGCGATCTTGTCCTGCGGGATGCCGATGCCGGTATCCGTGACGGCGATCTCCAGCATCCGGCCGTCGTCGCGGGTGCCCATCCGGACGAGGACGTGGCCGGCTTCCGTGAACTTCAGCGCGTTCGAGACGAAGTTACTCACCACCTGCCCGAGGCGGACCGGGTCGCCGACCATCGCCGCCGGCACGTCCGCGCCGACCTCCACGGCCAGGTCGAGGCCGCCGTTGCGGGCGCGCTCGCCGAACAGGGTGACGACGGTGTCGGCGATCTCGCGCGGGCTGATCGTGGTGCGCTCGAGCTCGAGCTTGCCGGCCTCGACCTTCGCGAAGTCGAGGATGTCGTTGATGATCGCCAGCAGCGACTGGCCGGAGCGCGCGATCACCTCGGCGTAGCGGCGCTGGCGCGGCGGCAGGTCGGTGGCGGCCAGCAGTTCGGCCATCACCAGCATGCCGTTCATCGGCGTGCGGATCTCGTGGCTCATGGTGGCGAGGAAGGTCGACTTCGCGGCGTTGGCGGCGTCGGCCTGCTCGCGGGCCTCGCTGAGGTCGTGGGTCCGGACGCGGACCTCCTCTTCCAGGCCGGTGCTGTAGGCGGCGAGCTGCCGGTCGCGGACGTTCACCGCGCCAAGCAGGTCGTTGAAGGTCTGCGCCAGCGCGCCGACCTCGTCGTCGGTGGTGACGTCGGCGCGCCGGCTGTAGTCGTGGCGCGAGCGCACGGCGTCCATGGTGCCCGCAAGCGCGGTGAGCGGGCGCGTCACCGCGCGCTGCAGCCGGAGCGAGACCGCCAGGCCGACGAACACAGCGACGAGGCCGGCGAGCAGCGCGTTCAGGGCGACGTCGCCGAGGCGCTCGGCGAGGTCGCCGGTCTCGGCCACGACCACGACCCGGCCGATCGCGCGCTGGTTCTCCAGGACTGGCTCGCCGACCTTCAGCGTCCGCGTCAGCATCAGGGCGAGGAGCGAGGGCCGCTCGGTGGCGTCGAGGTCGAGGTCGTCGGCCAGCCGCAGCCCGATGCCCTGCTCGCCCAGGATGCTGCCGTCGGCGCGCAGCAAGGCGGCGTAGACGAGCGAGGGGTTGCGCGCGATCGCGCGCAACCCCTCGCTCGTCTACGC
>NZ_VRUX01000880.1:0-1331 GCF_008039885.1 Methylobacterium sp. WL103 | reverse complement strand
CGCGAACATCCCGGACCTGCTCGGCGGCCTCGACCGGATCGCCGAGCGCGTCCGCGCGCTGAACGCCGCCGCCCCGGCTCTCGCGCTCGGGGACCGGGCGTGAGCGAAGCCCGCATCGCGATCGTGCTGAAGGGCTATCCACGGCTGTCGGAGACCTTCATCGCCCAGGAGATCCTGGCGCTCGAAGGGCGCGGCCTCACGCTGGCGATCTGGTCGCTGCGCCGCCCGACCAACGCGAGCCGCCATCCGATGCACGGCGCGATCGCGGCGCCGGTCTTCTATTTGCCCGAATACCTGCACGAGGCGCCGCTGCGGGTGCTGCGGGCGCTGGCCTCGGGCCTTCGGCGCCGGCGCTTCGGCGCCCTGGTCCGACAATTCACGGGTGATCTGCTGCGCGATCCGACCGCCTCGCGCGTGCGCCGCCTCGGGCAGGCCCTGGTGCTGGCCCGGGAGCTGCCCGACGCGGTCGATCACCTGCACGCGCACTTCCTGCACACGCCGGCCAGCGTCGCCTGCTACGCCGCGCTGCTGACCGGGCGAAGCTGGAGCTTCTCGGCCCACGCCAAGGACATCTGGACGACGCCTGACCGGGAACTCGCCGACAAGCTCGCCGACGCGGCCTGGGGGGTGACCTGCACCCGCGACGGGCTCGGGCGCCTGCGGGCGGTGTCCGGACGCGTTGACCCGGAACCCGGCCACGTCGCGCTCGCCTATCACGGCCTCGACCTCGCGCGGTTTCCCGAGCCGGCTGCCCGCCCGCCGCGGGACGGCACGGATGCCGGCGACCCGATCCGCCTGCTTTGTGTCGGCCGCCTCGTCCCCAAAAAAGGGCACGACGACCTGATCGAGGCGCTGGCGAGCCTGCCGCCGACCTTGAACTGGCGCCTCGACCTCGTCGGCGGCGGCGAGTTGCGGGACGCTCTGAAGGCTCGCGTCACCGAACGTGGGCTCGCATCTCGCATCACCTTCCACGGTGCGCTGGCCCAGCCGGCGGTCGTTGCGGCGATGCGGGCGGCCGACCTGTTCGTGCTGCCGACCAAGCCTGCGCCCTCCGGCGACCGCGACGGCCTGCCGAACGTGCTGATGGAGGCCGCATCGCAGGGGCTGCCAATCCTCGCCACGGCCTTCGCCGGGACGCCGGAGTTCATCACCGACGGGGTCGAAGGATGCCTGGTCCCGCCCGGCGATCCGGCGGCGCTGGCGGCGGCGATTCTCGCATTGGCCGGCGATCCGGCCCAGCGGCGGCGCCTCGCGGACGCCGCCCATACGCGCCTGCTGCAGGATTTCTCCCTCGACGCGGGCATCGATCTGATCGCCGGGCGGCTCGCCGC
>NZ_VRUX01000087.1:0-11469 GCF_008039885.1 Methylobacterium sp. WL103 | reverse complement strand
CCCGCAGGGCGGTCTCGCGCGAGCCCTCAGCCGGCGGCGGCAGGATCAGGTCGGCGGCGGTGACGGCGGCGACCTCGATGCGCAGATCGATCCGATCGAGCAGCGGCCCCGAGATGCGGGCGCCGTACTGCGCCATGCAGCGCTCGTTCGGCCCGCGCCGGCAGGCGTAGCCCGGCTCCAGCGCTTGCCCGCAGCGGCAGGGGTTCATCGCGGCGACGAGCTGGAAGCGGGCCGGATAGGTGATGCGGTGGTTGGCCCGCGCGATCATGATCTCGCCGGTCTCCATCGGCTGGCGCAGCGAATCGAGAACCTGCGGCGTGAACTCGGGCAGCTCGTCGAGGAACAGCACGCCGCCATGCGCCAGGGACGCCTCGCCGGGCCGGGCGTTGATGCCGCCGCCGACCAAAGCCGCCATCGAGGCCGAGTGGTGCGGCTGCCGGAACGGACGCCGGTCGGACAGCCGCCCCTCCTTCAGCTCGCCGGCCACCGACTGGATCATCGAGACCGCAAGCAGCTCGCGCGGCGTCAGCGGCGGCAGGATCGAGGGGAGTCGCGCGGCGAGCATCGACTTGCCGGAGCCGGGCGGCCCATTGAACAGCATGTCGTGTCCCATTAAACGCGGGGATCGCACGCTTTCAGTTAGGCGCTGCCGTCACCAAACAGTTCCAGTTCGGCACGACCCCGATATCGTCGACCTCGCGGGACATGGATTGAAGAGAGCACTGGGCTTCTCATTCAGAGTCGCCGATAGCCCTCAGTCCCTATCGAACGTCCGATCTGACAAGGCCTCCGTGTCACGGCTATGGCAGCGCCAACGATATCGCCCCCAAGCGGACCACGCCGATTTTCCCCTTGGTGCTGGGGCAAACAGTGAAAAAGGATCGTCGAGGAATTCTGTCGGCGCCTGTGATTGTTTTGAAACTTCTCTTCGTAGAAGGCCGTAGCGAGCGATGACCCCGCATGACGGGGTCGGAACTCGGAGATACGCATGACTCGCATGTTCAAGGTCGCAAGCCTCACCGTCGCCATGGCGCTCACAGGCGTCGGCGCGTTTGGCTCAGCGGCCCAGGCGGCGGAAGAGAAGACGGTGATGGTCGGTGGGGCGCCGATGTACCCGTCGAAGACCATCGTCGAGAACGCGGTCAACTCGAAGGACCACACCACCCTGGTCGCAGCCGTCAAGGCTGCCGGCCTCGTTGACACGCTCTCCGGCAAGGGTCCGTTCACCGTATTCGCGCCGACCAACGCCGCCTTCGCCAAGCTCCCGGCCGGCACGGTCGACACGCTGGTCAAGCCGGAGAACAAGGCCACGCTGACCAAGATCCTGACCTACCACGTGGTGGCCGGCACGATGACGGCGGCCGATCTCCAGAAGGCGATCAAGGCCGGCGGTGGAAAGGCCATGCTGAAGACGGTCGAGGGCGGCAGCCTCACCGCCGAGGAGAAGGGCGGTAAGATCGAGCTCATCGATGGCAAGGGTGGCATGTCCACTGTCACCATCGCGGACGTGATGCAGTCGAACGGCGTTATCCACGTCGTCGACACCGTCCTGATGCCGAAGTAGCCTTTCGTAAGGCCACGCCAGGCTGCCCGGACCTCGTCCGGGCAGCCTCCTCAACCGCACTACTGCCTGCGCCGTCGAAACGCCGGCACGCCTATGCCGACAAATTGCTTCTTCCAACAGTAAAACGTCGGCTCGGACGCGCCCATCTTCCGGTCGACCTCGTCCACCGTCTGACTGTTCTCCGCATGCCGCAGGGCAAATGCGATCTGGTCGTTCCTGCAGCGTTTGCGAGGCATGGCGTCCACCCTCCTCCAGGGCTCAGGATGCCTGAAAAAATTGCACTTAGTGCGGACCAGTTTGCTGGGTCAGGGTTACCGCCGCGTCGCTGCCGGCCATCAGCGCGGCCAGAGCATCAAAGGAAATCTCGGTCAGTTCATCCTGAACCACCATCGCTCCCAAGGCAGCGATGCCTCCCGCTTGTTGCGGCCTGCGATGAAGCAACCTGACGATATGGCTGCTATTATCGAGGATGCTCGTAAGCCGGCGGCCGACATTTCCTCAGCCTCCAACTATGAAGACGTTCGGTAAGGGCTTCGGCGACGCCTACTTCAATGTTGCCAGGTAGGCGATGACGTCCGCGACCTTCTTGTCATCCTTGAGGCCTTGATAGACCATCTTGGTGCCCTTGACTTTGTTAGCGGCAGGCCCCGTCAGCCATTCTTTAAGATTGGCCTCATCCCACGTGATGCCCGACTCTTTCAGGGCGGTGGAATAGTTGTAGCCTTCGTAGGAAGCGGCCTTGCGTCCGACGACCCCGACAAGGTTTGGCCCGACAGAATTCTTCCCAAGGGCATGGCAAGCCTTGCAGGCCGTGAAGACCTTCTCACCGGCAGCCGCATCCTGGGCGTGCGCGGAGAAGGTGGGGAGGATGATTGCAAAGGCGACGGCCAGAAGATGAGTACGCATCGGTATGGATCTCCAAGTGCGGCAGTCGACGTCCGCTCGTGACCGGCTGGGCACACCGCAGAACTTGATCCGCCAGAACACACCTAGGACGGATCTGGTCACGACTGGAGAAAAGCGCATGCGGCCAATAGAAGCCAGGCCGCTGCGAATAAAATCTAACCTACCGGCTTATGAGGAGCTGTAGGCGCAAGCGGCGAGATCCAGCTCCAAGGCCTCGGTGTCGGACACGTGCGGTGGTAAGGCGCATCGTCAACGCAGTTCGGCTTCACAGATAGCGTTGATGCAACCTGGAACGAGGTTCGCTGCCCAGGGCGGTCCACGGCAAGTCACGTCAGCTTACAAGCGGGTGCTAGCGGAAAACACGATTGGCACTTGGATTACCGCCGCTGTGATTTTTAGCAACGCCTTTCAAATGGACATGAACAAATAAACGTTGAATATTCTAGTAACACCTTGATTGGAGGATATTCAAGATGCCAGTTCGCTCTTTACTGATTTTGATACTGGCATCGATTGCGACGCCAGCCTTGGCCTTGCAACAGCAGGATACCCTGCGCGATTGGAGTGCCGCAACGGGGGCGGATAGAGACCGCCTACTGCAGCAACTGGAGAAGTCCAGCGAAGGAAGTGCTCCGCGCAAGGATGTGCTGTCCTGCCTCAATGACGCTGCGGGCATGAGTGCGCATGCCGACTTGGCGATCAGCGATGTGTTTATGGCCTGTACGAAGCAGAAACCGGAAGACTCGATCTGAGCGCCGGCCATCCTCTTACCTCGGCGTTGAAGCAGAGAAGCGCCTCACGACGAAGGGGACGGCATTGGCGCAGCCAAGCGAACCGAACGCCGCCCACAAGGGCGAGTTAAAGTTATTGAGGTTTGGAACGATGCTCTCGCAAGCGGCTATCCTCGTGACGGCCCTCCTGTTCGGCGGGATGGTCCTGTACTCGTTCGGCTTTGCATCGTTCCTGTTCAGCGCGCTGCCCGCTGACGCCGCTGGTCCCCTCCTGCGTCGCGCCTTCCCACATTTCTATCTTTTCGTCATTGCGTGCGCCCTTAGCGGCGCGGCATTGACGGCAACCCTCGATATGCCATCCGCACTCATCCTGGGATTGATCGCTCTCACGGCACTCCTCGCGCGCCAAGGTCTCATGCCGGCGATCAATGGGGCGACCGACATCGGCAATCGTAGACGCTTCAAGGTCCTTCATACAGGATCTGTCCTGGTGACCCTGGCCCACATCGTCGGGTCGTCCGCCGTAATCCTGAGACTTTCCAACTAGCCGCGTTCGACCAGCGGTCTTCTGCAACGCGTGGGGCACACCACCGCGACATCGAGCATCCAGGACAGCTTGGCCATTGAACCATAGACCGGCCGGTCAAGCGACCGCATGGCGCGTTCGCGTTTGATCGGATCTTCTCGCGCAACCCGCCATCCAGGAAACGACCATGGCCCACGTTCTCGTCATCGGCGCCAGCAAGGGTATCGGCCTGGAGACCGTGAAAGCGTCGCTCGCGGCCGGACACCGCGTCCGAGCCTTCGCGCGTTCGGCCACGACCATGACCCTGTCCGGTGCGGGCCTGGAGCGTTTCACGGGCGACGCGCTGAAGACTGGAGATGTCGCCGCCGCCCTCGATGGCGTTGACGTCGTTGTCCAGGCGCTCGGGGTGCCGGTCAAGGACCTGCTCGGCCCGGTGACGCTGTTCTCGAACGCGACCAACGTGCTGGTGCCGGCCATGGAGAAGGCCGGGGTCAAGCGCCTCCTGGCCGTCACCGGCTTCGGCACGGGCGACAGCCGGGATGCCATCGGCCTGCTTCAGCGCGTCCCGTTCCGGCTCGTCTTCGGTCGCGCCTACGATGATAAGGACGCCCAGGAGATGCGCATCCGCAGGAGCGGCCTCGACTGGACGTTCGTTCGGCCAGGGGTTCTCACGCCCGGATCGGCGACCAACCGCTATAAGGTTCTCACCGAGTCCTCGTCGTGGCGGAACGGTCTGATCTCACGGGCCGACGTCGCCCATTTCATCGTCGGACAGGTCGACCTACCGACCTACGTGCAAAAAGCCGTCGTCCTGATCGGTTGATCGACCTCGGCCGGACTCTGGCATCCCGAAAATCGTAACCCGTAGCGGATGCCGTCACGCGGTATGCGTTACCCTCGGAGTCGCGCAGCTCCCCCAAGACCCAGGTCGACCCGTCATGTTCGCCTCCGTCTATGTGATCCTGCCGGTCTCGGATCTCGCGCCCGCTGAGGCCATCCGCGCCTCGCTGGCGCCCTTCCAGCGCGGCGGCAAGGGCGACGTCCCGGACGACTGGCTGGCCTTCCACGACGAGACCGCCGAAGTACGCACCATCCACTTGACCGAGTTTATCTTCACTCGGGAAGAGGGCCGCGGGACCCGGATCGAGGGCGAGCCGCACTGGCATCTCGACATCGGAGCGATCAACGACGAGATGGCACGCCGCGGCCTTCAGCGCTGGCAAGTGCGCTTCACCGACTTCGAGCCAGACCTTGATGCCTTCGTGAAAGCCTACGTCCGGGACATGGACCGTCACCCTGCGACCGGCGGCTATGGACGCTGGCTCAACCCCCTCGGACGATGGGACTGGTGGGATCTCGGCGGCCGCTTCGACGGGCGCATCATCGGCGAACGCCGCCGGCCGGGCGTGCGGAGGACCGCCTCCGTCTCGTCCGGCCCCGATACCGGCCGCACCATACTCGTGAACGTCACCGGCGTGCTCGCCGATGCCCTCGGGTCCGAACCTCCCGAGGAGGTCGTCGTCGAGGCCGACGCCAACATCGAAATGGTCTCGCGTTTGGCCGAGGACGGCCAGGCCGGCGTCACAAGCGCATTCCCCGGCGCGATCCTCCTACCGCCCGGCGCGGTCGATGACCGGCTCCGCTGGCTTCAGGCCTGGCCCCGGATCGAACCGGAAGAGACCATCTCCTGGCTTGGCCTGCCGAACGGAGCCGATTGGGGGGCCATCGTCAGTGCCGCCTACCGACGCTTCCCTGAGCACTGGGCCGCAGGGGTGGCCTACCACCTCTAGCCCTGCCCCGGTCTCGGACCAACGGAGTGGCGGTTCAGGGTCTGCGGACAAACGTCGAATGCGCGAGCCGATATCGGTCACGACCTCGACCCGTGCATGTCTTCGACAGGTCACGCCGGACGCCCGTGGCGCCAACGCTACGGTCGTTCACGACGGACGGTCCGATACCTCCGCTGTCGCTTCCATGTGGCGCCGGCGCTTCGAGGCTGCTTGGCGAAGCATGCGCGACAGCTCCTCGACCGAATAAGGCTTCTGCAGGAGCTCGAAGCCGTGATCGCTCTCCTGTGCAAGGATGTGGCTGTAGCCGCTGGTGAGCAGCACCGGCAGGCCGGGGTAGAGCCGCCTGACCTCGCGTCCGAGCTCGACCCCGTTCATGCCGGGCATCACCACGTCCGAGAACACTACGTCATACCGGCCCGGCTCCTTGACCAGCGCAGCCAGGGCATCGTCAGCGTTCATTACCCAATGGGTACCGTAGCCAAGTTCCTGAAGCGTCTGGGTCGAGAAGGTGCCGACCTCGCGGTTGTCCTCGACCACCAGGACGCAGGTTCCGGTACCATCGACGGCGGCGTCAGCCGGAGACGTCTCCTCGGCTCTGGCGATCCCCTTGTCGGCGCGCGGGAGGTAGAGGGCGAACGTAGTGCCGTGTCCGACCTCGCTCGCAACCACGACCTCGCCGCCCGATTGCTTTGCGAAGCCGAACACTTGGCTGAGTCCGAGGCCAGTGCCCTGACCGACGCCCTTTGTGGTGAAGAACGGCTCGAAAATCCGGTCGATCCGGTCAACCGGGATGCCCGACCCCGTGTCGGACAATGAGATCCGGACGAAGTCCCCGACCAGCGCGGGGTGGGACCGCATGGCGGGCACGGTCGTGGCCGCCTCCACGGCGATGGTGAGACGACCCTCGCCCTCCATCGCGTCGCGGGCGTTGACGGCCATATTGACCAGGGCGGTGTCGAACTGGCTCGGATCGGCGCTGATGAGGCATGGCTCGTCGTCGATGCGGACGACGACCTCGATGCGCGCGCCGGTGAGGGTGCCGACCATTTCTCCGATGGCCTTCACGCTCTGGCCGGCATCGAACACCTCCGGCCGCAGCGCCTGCCGCCGCGCGAAGGCCAGGAGTTGCCCGGTCAGCTTGGCGGCTCGGTCCACGGTGTCGGAGATCGCACCGATGTACCGGGCACGCCGGTCCTCGGCGAGGTCCGGGCGCTTGAGCAGGTCGGTCGAGGACTTGATCACGGTAAGCAGGTTGTTGAAGTCGTGCGCCACGCCCCCGGTCAATTGCCCGACTGCCTCAAGCTTCTGCGACTGCCGCAGCGCCTCCTCGGCCTGGAGCAGGGTCGCGGCACGTTCCTTTTCCAGGGTGACGTCGCGCGAGACGCAGTAGAGCAGTCCTTCAACCGGGACGGCCGTCCAGGACAGCGTGCGGTAGCTGCCGTCGCTGGCCCTGAACCGGTTCTCGAAGGCGAGGGTTAGTCCCCCTGCGGCGAGCCGGGCGACTTCGGACCGAGTCCTCTCGCGGTCATCGGGATGTTCGAGCCATTCGGAGGTCTTCCCGACGATGTCGTGGTACTCCCAGCCCAGGATCTTCTGCCAGGCCGGGTTGATGCTGACCCAGACGCCGCCGGCGTCGGCGACCCCGAGCATGTCCTGGCTCACGTGCCAGATCCGGTCGCGCTCCTTCGTGCGCTCGGCGACCTGGGCCGCGAGCGTCTCGTTCATCGCCCGCAGCGCGCCCTGCGCCCGGACCCGCTCGACGGCATCCCAGATCCGGGCCGAGACCTCCTCGATCAGTGAGACCTCGTCGGCCGTCCACGCCCGCACCTCGTGGTGGTTGACGTAGACGACGGAGCGCAGCCGTCCCTCGTGGACCTGCGGCACGGCAACGATGGCCGCAATGCCGTAGGCGCCCATACCCAAACCGGCGGTGTCGCGGTCGGCCTCAACGTCCGCGTATACCGAGGTCCGGCCCTTCTTGAGGTTGGCGATGTTGCCGGGACCGAATGCGTCGAGTGGGTAGGTGTCGGCAAGCGGCGCCACTCCGTCGACGTACTCGGTCCCGAGCACCGCCGTGACGCCGTCGTTCTCGATCAGCGCGTAGCCGACCCGGCTGACGCCGAGGTAGCGCCCCAGGGCATCGACCGCCACCTGCATCCGGCCGCGCGGGCCACCCTGCTCACGAAGCGTGTCGGCGAGGGCGAGGAGGAAGCGCTGCCGCTCCTCGGCCGCGTGCCGCTCGGCGACGCGTCGTTCCAGTTCAGCGTTCATCTCCCGCAGACGGCGCTCGTCCAGCCTGCGGCCGGTGACGTCCGAGACGGTGAGCACGGCCCCCACAACCATGCCGTCCTCGACTACCGGGGCGTTAGAGCAGACCACCTCAACCGGCGTACCGTCACGGTGGAAGAAGGTGGCGTCGCGCTGGCGCAGTGTGCGCCCCTCCCGGATGGCCTCGACGAAGCCGCACTCGCAGGCGGGGAACGGGCGCCCGTCCGGGTGGTGGTGGTGCGCGGCCTCATGCAAGTCTTGCCCGACCAGGGTGCCCCCATCCCATCCCAGCAGGGTGTGGGCGGTCCGGTTGGCAAACGTGACGATTCCGTCGAGGTCGAGTTGGAAAACTGCCTCGCTGACGTGGTCGGTGACGGTCTGGAGCAGGTCCGTCTGGCGCTGCAACGTCGCGGCCGCGAGGTGCTGATCGGTGCGATCCCTCAAGATCTTCAGATACCCGACGTGGCTGCCGTCCTCGGCATGAAGCTTCATCATCTCGCCCAGGGCGAAGAAGCGTGAGCCATCCTTGCGCACGTGCCAGCGCTCGTCGGTGCCACGGCCTTCCTCGCGCGCCATCCCCATCTCACGCTCGGGGGCACCGTTCCGCGCGTCCTCGTCGGTGAAGATGATGAGGCCGGACCTGCCGCACATCTCGGCCTCGGACCATCCGAGGATTGCCTCCGCACCGGCGCTCCATCCCGTGACGAGGCCGTCGAGGTCCATAGTCACCATTGCGTAGTCGACAGCGCTGTCGAGGATCTGGCGATGCCGTGTCTCTGCTTCCCGCACCCGAAGGAGCGCGTCGTCGCGGGTGACCATCGAACGGCGCAACTCCATCTGCGCCATGACCTGGCGAGCAAGCGCCTCCAACGCTTCGGCCTGTTCCGGCATAAGCCCGGCCGGCCGTGGCTTGCCGTCGATCACGCACAGAGTCCCGAGCGGCGTACCTTCGGTCGTCTCAAGGCGGGCGCCGGCATAGAACCGAAGGTGGGGCTCACCGGTGACGAGGACGTTGTCCCGGGTCCGCGGGTCGACGGTCAGGTCCGGTATGACCAGCAGGCCCGGTTGCCTCAGGGCGTTCGCGCAGACCGATTGCGACAGCGGGGTCTGGCATGGGTCGAAGCCGACGCGCGCCTTGAACCACTGCCGGTCCCCGGCGACGAGGCTGACCAGGGCGACCGGCGTCCCGCAGGCTCGGGCGGCGAGGAGCACGATGTCGTCGAAGCCCTGCTCGGCCTCCGTGTCGAGGATGGCGTAACCGTAGAGGGCGGCGAGCCTCGCCGGATCGCGTACGGCCTCCGTCACAGCGTCGGCGGGGATGTTCTCAGGCGCGATCATGGATGACCTTAACGGAAGCAGCCTTCACCGCGCCGCTGGAAGCGTTCGCCTCGTTGCGCTCGATCAACATGCGCAGCGCCGCCCTGACGTCCTCGCTGATCGAGGTGTAGTCGCCCTTGGCGACCTGCGCCTGGACGTACGCGATCAGCGGCTCCGTCAGGGCGATGTGTCGTGAATGCTTGGCAGCCATCGGCAGGGCTTATCAGCTCCGACGGAAGGTGTCGCATCGACGCCACCCGATACACGTTGAGGCGTGCATCCCTGGTGTCGCGGCAATATCGAGAAGCCCATGCGTCTCGGTCAGACCGCTTGGTCGATGGCCTCGACGACCCGGGACCGGCTGTAGGGCTTCGAAACAAACAAGCCGTGGTCCGGTCGCGAGCGATATGCCGGCCGGCATGGAAGCGATGCTGATAACGCTGATAGCGCCGGGGCGCATTGGACAGGACACCCAGATCGCGGCGCTTACGGCCCTTCCCAAGCGATTTGGCAGCCGACTTCATCACCGGGGCCGCCTTGACCGCTGATGGCGTTTGCTTGGCTTGATGAAAGAACACGGACTGACCCGTTTGTCGGTCTCGATGTGAACCACCTACGCCGAACAGGAGATCAGTGATGTCAGAGACAGTGTACGCCGCCCAACCAGCCCCGGAGCCCGACTACGACCACCTCTTGCGGGCCAACCTCGAACGCGTCTTCAATGAGCGCGACGCCGACAGGCGGGCCGCTGCACTGGACGAGTTCTACGTGGTCGAACCGGTCATGTTCGAGCCGACTAATGTCGTCGAGGGACGGTCCGCCATCTCGATGGTCGCCGGCAATCTCCTGGAGCAGTTCGGCCCGACCTTCCGGTTCAAGCCCGTCGGCACTGCGGTCGGGCATCACGGGCTGGGTTCGATGCAGTGGCAGGCGGGCCCGGACGGCAGGCCCATCGTAGTCAGCGGTGCAGACGTGGCCGACGTCGTGGATGGCAGGATCGCACGCCTCTGGGTGCTGCTTAACCATCCGGAAGCTTGAGACCGACTTCGGACGGAAGCCACAAGTTCAGCATGTTGTGGCCCATTAAATCAACGTCCGACGCTGGTCGGGACCCGGCAGTTCGCTCTACGACCGACATGGGTGGATTTCTGTCGGTCCGCTTTTGGGGCGGCGATCTATCGAAGCGGACATCGTCTGTAATGCTGCTCCTGGATCATCACAGAAGGTCCGAAGGTTCGCTTCTCGGTAGGTCATCGGATGAGGATCCGGGAACTCAGCGCGTGTACTTGCACCCGCTCGCTTCATGCGAAAAGCCGACTTGCGGTGAAGGTTGAGGTTCGACCCTCCCAACCGCCATCGAACTCGACCTCCGGATTGCTACACCTAGGCATTGTGTGCAGGATCGTAGCGTTCGCCTAGAAGTTACCTACGTGCGGGCATGGGACGGAAACCGGAGCGCTCCTTATGGACCGCCTACAAACAGATCGGTGCCTTGAGGTTGCTCGTGAGTTGCGCGCAGCGGCCGAAGAAACGCGGCAGACGCTCCAAGCCTCGCGCGATCTCGTCCGGCGGTCCCGCGAGCAGACCGCTGCAGGGCCTTCACTAAGCCGCAAGGTCGAGGACCCTGGCCCATCGAACCAATTGGTGACGTCTCTCATCGACGCCTACGAGGCCTCGGAAGACGACCCTGATACCCAGACTCGCTTGCTCCTCGGCCGGGTCCTCCATCATGTCGGACGTCGCGTCGCTGGCGCGATGGGACCACGGGCGGCCGGGATCGCCGTGCATTGATCGACGCGGCTTAGGAAACGGCGGAAAGTTATGGCGAACGGTGACGATCCGCAGGACCGCCTCGGTGCCCTAAATCGCATCGCCCGGTCGCTGGGTGTTCCGGCCGCGACCTTCATGACAGCCGACCCGGCTAAGACATCGGACATCGAAAATGCCGTGGCGGGTCTGGATCATCTCCCCGAAGTGGTAGTTTTGCTGCGTCTGTTCGTGCGGCTGAAAAGCCCCGAGGCTCGGGCCCGCTGCCTCGCTTACGTCGTGCAGGAAGCAACGAACGACGACTGATCCACGCGGCCATCCTCGACATCGGGCGAGAAGGCATGATGCTGGGACCCAACGAACGGCGCGGCATCGATCTGAAGGCTCCGAACGCGGTGATGGACCAAGACCACTTCCCGATCGTCGGCATCGGCGCGTCCGCGGGCGGCATCGAAGCGATGCAAGGCTTCTTTCGTGGAGTGCCGGAGACGCTCGGGGCCGCCTTCGTCATCGTCACGCATCTCAGTCGAGAGCACAAAAGCCTGCTCCCGGACGTGCTGGCCCGCTTCACGCCGCTTGAGGTCGATGCTGCCGCCGACG
>NZ_VRUX01000879.1:0-1334 GCF_008039885.1 Methylobacterium sp. WL103 | reverse complement strand
CGCGTGGGTTGCGCTCGCGCTCGCCGCCATCCTGATGCTGCGCGGCCAGCTCGGCCCTGCCCTCGTCCTCGGGCTCGGTGCCGTCTGGCTGCTCGACGGGCCGGAGACGCTGGGCGCCCGGCTGAAACGCTGGGTTTCATCCGTGACGCCGTCGCCGCGACGGCACCGGACGGCCCGCATCGACTTCGTCGTGGGCGACGACGGCAAGGTCGGCGACGGCATCCTGCGCGGCGGGCCGCTCGGAGGGCGGCGGCTCGAGAGCCTGGGACTCGCCGACCTCCGCGCCGTGCTGGCGGTCTGCCGCGTCCAGGACCCCGCCGCGGTGGTTCCGCTAGAGGCGTATCTCGACCGCAGGCACGCCGGCTGGCGTGTAGACGCTGAGCGCGATGGCCACCCGCGGCCGGGCCGCCCGGCGCAGCCAGGGGCGATGACGCAGGACGAGGCCTATCAGATCCTGGGGCTTGAGCGCGGGGCGACCCCAGAGGCCGTCCGCACGGCTCACCGGACGCTGATGAAGCGGGCCCACCCCGACCAGGGGGGAAGCGCCGAGGGGGCGGCCCGCGTCAACGCGGCCCGCGACAGGCTGACGAACCGACATCGCTGATACTCCACGCGCGTTGCCAGGGGTACGGGACGGCTTTCGCCGAGGGCGGGATCCGCCGTCGGCGCGAGGCACGATCGTCACGGCGAAGGCCGTTGATCGTAGAGCGTCACGGTCGAACGGACCGCGACGGCATCGGGAAAGAGATCAGCTGCGGGTGGCGAAGCAGCTGAAGCCGCTGCGCTTCAAGGTGGAGCAGGCATCCTGCGCCGCGTCCTGCTCCTGGAAGCCGGAGAAGCGGGCGCGGTAGAGTGTGGCGCCGCTGTGCTCGACCTTGACCGTGTAGGGGGCGGCCTTCGAGAGGCTGCCGCCGCCCTTCACCTTGGCGTCGGCGAGCATCGCCTTGGCCTTGCCCTCGTCGTCCATGGCGCCGAGCTGGATCACCCAGGCCGTCGGCACGATCTTCGGGCCGAGGACGGGCTTGGGTGCCTCGGCGCGGGCGACCGGGCCGTCGGCCGAGGCGATGCGCTGGTCGGACTTGCGCGCGCCGGGGAACGCGGCCTGCGCGGTCGAGGGGGCAGCGTAGGCCTGCGCCGCCTTCGGCAGCGGGCCGGCCTTGAACGCGCCGGCGCTGCCGGGGGTCGCGGTCGAGCGGCGGGGCGAGATGTCGAGGGGCTGGGTGGCATCGGTCGAGTTCGTAGTCTCGACCTCGTCGTCCTCGGCCGAGGCGAGCTGTGTCCGGGTGCGCGAGACCGCGTCGGCGACGACCGCCGGGCGGGCGCGCTCGGCGACC
>NZ_VRUX01000878.1:0-1334 GCF_008039885.1 Methylobacterium sp. WL103 | reverse complement strand
GCGCTGGAGCGCGCCAACGCCGACCTTGCGCTCGCCAACCGCAAGCTCACCGACGCCCAGGCCAAACTCGTCCAGGCCGCCAAGATGGCCTCGCTCGGCGAGCTCGTCGCCGGCATCGCCCACGAGATCAACAATCCGCTGGCCTTCATCCTCGCGCATCAGGGCACCGTCGAGCGGGTGCTCGCCGCGTTGCCGATGCCCGAGACCGACCCTGCGGCGCAGAAGGGGCTCGCCAAGGCGCGCGACCGCGTCGGCGCGATGCGCATGGGCCTTACCCGCATCCAGGATCTCGTCCTGAACCTGCGCAAGTTCTCGCGGCTCGACGAGGGCGAGCGCTCGCTGGTCAACGTGCCCGAGGCGATCGAGACCGTGCTCGCGCTGATCCAGCACAAGCTCGGCGGGCGCATCACCGTCGAACGCACCTTCTCGGGCCGGCCCGAGATCCACTGCACCCCGGCGCTGCTCAACCAGGTGGTGATGAACATCCTCGGCAACGCCGCCGACGCGATGCCCGAGGGCGGGCAGATCCACGTCGTCACCGAGACAACCCCAGAGACCGACCTGATCCGGATCAGCGACACCGGCCCGGGGATACCCGAGGACCTGCGCGAAAAGATCTTCGAGCCGTTCTTCACGACGAAGCCGGTCGGAGCCGGCACGGGCCTCGGCCTCGCGATTGCCTACAGCGTGGTTCAGGCGCATAGCGGCTCGCTCACGGTGGAGACGGCTCCCGGAGGCGGGGCCTGCTTCGTGATCGGGATTCCGAGGCAGACGGCGACCGTATGACCAGAGGCACGATCCTGGCCGTCGACGACGAGCCGGACATCCTGATCGCCCTCGAGGACCTGTTCGAGGACACCTACCGCGTCGTCACCACGACGAAGCCCGCGGACGCCCTCGCCATCCTGCGCGACGACCCCGACATCGCCGTCGTCCTTTCCGACCAGCGCATGCCGGGCATGGCCGGCGACGCGATGCTCTCCGAGATGCGCGGCTTCCACGAGGCCCAGGCGATCCTACTCACCGGATACGCCGACATCTCCGCCGTGATCGGCGCGCTGAACCGGGGCGGCATCAGCGGCTACGTCGCCAAGCCCTGGGACGCGGACCTGCTGCGCGGCACCGTGCGCAACGCCTTCGAGCGGCATGCCCTCGGGCGCGAGCTCGCCACCGAGCGGGCCCTGCTGCGCGGCCTCCTCGACCATTCCGACGACGCGATCTCGTTCAAGGACGCGGAGGGGCGCTTCCTGCGCCTCAACGCGCGGAAGGCCGCGCTCCTCGGCCTCGACGTGGCGACCTGCCTCGGCCGGAGCGAGGCCGAGCTGGCCGTCGCC
>NZ_VRUX01000877.1:0-1339 GCF_008039885.1 Methylobacterium sp. WL103 | reverse complement strand
GGGCGCGCGCCGCAGCCGACGGCCATGACGGGACGAGGCCGAACGGCGCCCCCGCGCGACGCGCTTCCGACCGACCGGCCCTCGGCGCTACTGGCCCTTGTTGCTATTGCCCCTTGGCCTTGATCGCCTCGGACCACGTCACCGCGCGCTTGGCCATGCCGACGTGCTGGCGCTCGTACATGCGGTTCTCGACCTTGATCGCCGCGCGCTTGGCGTTCTCGGGCCGGTCGAAGGCTTCGAGCACGAGGCGGGCGCGGCGCACCTCCTCCTCGGTCGGGGCGAAGGAGGTGTTGGCCGGCTCGAGCTGGTTCGGGTGGATCAGCGTCTTGCCGTCGAAGCCGAGGTCGCGCGCCTGGCGGCACTCGGCGCGGCAGCCCTCGACGTCGCCGATGTCGTTCCAGACGCCGTCGAGGATCGCGAGCCCGGAGGCGCGGGCGGCGGCGAGGGTGAACATCATCCACGGCAGCATCGGCACGCGGCCGGGAACGAGCTGGGCCCAGGTGTCCTTGGCGAGGTCGTTGGTGCCGAGCACGAAACAGGTGAGCCGGGTACGCCGGTCGCGGCTGGCGCGGGCGATGTCCTGGATGTTCAGGATCGCGGCCGGCGTCTCGATCATCGCCCAGACGGCGATGCCGTCCGGCGCGTCGAGGGCCTCGAGGTGGTCGGCGATGCTCTCCAGCACGGCCGGCGAGGACACCTTCGGCATCAGGATCGCGTCGGGCCGCGCCTCGATCGCGGCGCGCAGGTCCTTCTCGCCCCACGGCGTCTGGGGGGCGTTGACGCGGATGATCAGCTCGCGGTCGCCGTATTCGCCGCTCTTGACCGCGGCGCAGACCTGCTCGCGGGCGAGGTCCTTCTCCTCCATGGAGACCGCATCCTCCAGGTCGAGGATCAGGCAGTCGGCCGGCAGGGTCTTGGCCTTGTCGAGCGCACGCTGGTTCGAGCCCGGCATGTAGAGGACGCTGCGGCGGAGGCGGAGATCGGACATTCGGCGAGTCACCCCGTAGAAAAGTCCGCGACCCTACCGCAATGCACTCGCCTTGCCAGGGGCCGCGGCGACGAAACTCCGAGATTCCGCCGCGATCGAAACCGGAGGCACCGTGCCGTCCGCGCAACGGCGGAGCCCCGCTTTGGTCACCTTCCGCGGCCAAGGGCGGGGAAACGCCACGGATTTCGAAGGTCATCCCCATGCTGCGACGCACGCTTTTCGGACTGATGCTGGCCTCCAGCCTCGCCCTGCCCGGCGCCGCCTCTGCCGCCAGCAACACGGTGGTCGGCGTCGGCTCCGGCGCGGTTGCGGGCGCCCTCGTCGGCGGCCCGATCGGGGCGGTGGCGGGCG
>NZ_VRUX01000876.1:0-1340 GCF_008039885.1 Methylobacterium sp. WL103 | reverse complement strand
GCATGGGGCGCGGGGATCGTCGCCGACATCGGCAGCGACAGGCCCAAGGTCTCGGTGATGCAGGCCATGGTGCTGGCCGTGCCCATCACCATGCAGGTGCCGACGGACGGCGCGAGCCGGCCCTCGACGGCGGCGATCTCGGCCGCGTCGAGCTGGCCGGCGCGGTGCGCGCTCCAGAGCCGGCGGCAATCGGTGCAGGCGCCGAGCACCTCGCCCTTGTGGTGGCCGACCACCATCGGCCCGGTGGGGATCACCACCGTCGGCAGGTCGGCGCTCGCCGCCGCCATGATCTGGGCCGGCAGGGTCTTGTCGCAGCCGCCGATCACGATCACCGCGTCCATCGGCTGGGCGCGGATCATCTCCTCGGTCTCCATCGCCATCAGGTTGCGCAGGAACATCGAGGTCGGGTGCGCGAAGCTCTCGTGAATCGAGATGGTGGGGAACACCATCGGCATCGCGCCGGCCAGCATCACCCCGCGCTTGGCCGCCTCGATCAGCGCCGGCACGTTGCCGTGGCACGGGTTGAAGTCGCTGGCCGTGTCGGTGATGCCGACGATCGGCCGGTCGAGGGCGTCGTCGGAATAGCCCGCCGCCTTGATGAAGGCCTTGCGCAGGAACAGCGAGAACCCGGCATCGCCGTAGCTGGTGAGACCCTTTCGCAGGCCCTTGCTCATCGTCTGCTCCTTCGATCCGGACAAGCGCGCGCCCTATCGCGAACGGGCCACCGTATTCGCACGTTTCGTCATGGCGTCGGACGACGCGCGGGTTCCCCCTCTCCCCGCGGGCGGGGAGAGGCCCGCACGGACCTCGTCGTCCGTGCGGGAAGCGAAGGCAACGCCAAAGCGAGGGTGAGGGGGTGCGAACGGATGTGGTTCCTCCGTGGCAGCCCCCTCACCCTCGGCTGCCGCCTCGCTTCGCCGACGACGAGGTCGGCAAAGCCCTCTCCCCCACCGAAGTCGGGCCTGCCCGATTTCGGCAGGTAGGTTCGGATCTCGGGCAAGCCCGAGATCCACGCGGGGCGAGGGGATGCGCGCAAAGCGAACCGCCAGTACCGGCATGCGCGAATCCGGTCGCCCCGCGCACTGTCACGGCCCCCGAGCGCACTTCGGACCCAGGCCGCCGGCGATCGCCCTCAACGCTCCAGCGCGGCTGGGTTCACGAGGTTCCGCGGGCGCTCGCCCGCCAGGATGCGCAGCATCTCCTCGGCGGCGCCCAGGCCCATGGCGCGCAGGCTCGTGGCGGTGGTGCCGGCCACGTGTGGCGTCAGCAGCAGGTTCGGGCAGGCGTGGAGCGGGTGGTCGGGCGCCAGCGGCTGGTGCTCGAACACGTCGAGCGCCGCG
>NZ_VRUX01000875.1:0-1341 GCF_008039885.1 Methylobacterium sp. WL103 | reverse complement strand
GTGCTGATCAACGTCGCCCGCGTTCAGGGCCGCCGCCACCGCGTCGGTGACGACGATCGGCCCGCGGGCGACGTTGATCAGCACCGCGCCCGGGCGCATCCGCCCGATCAGCGCCGCGTCGACCAGCCCCCGCGTCGCATCCGTCAGGGGGCAGGCGATCACCACCGCGTCGCTCTCCGAGAACAGCGTCGCGACGTCCACCGGCTCGACGAGGCCGCCATGGTCCGAGGCGGTCCGCGACGAACCGAGCACGCGCAGGCCGAAGCCGTGGCGGGCGATCCCGGCGACGCGGCGGCCGATCTCGCCCATCCCGAGGATGCCGAGGGTGGAGCCGCCGACCTCGGCGAGGTCGTTGGCGCGGGTCTTGGCCGCGAGCCACCCGTCCCGGCGCAGGCCGGCATCGAGGTCGGCGAGCCGCCGCCGCAGGGCGAACAGGGCGGAGAAGACGTACTCGGCCACCGCGCCGGTGTTGCTGCCGGGCAGGTTCGCCACGGGAATCCCGCGGGCGGTGGCGGCCTCCAGCGGCACGAAGTCCAGCCCGACCCCGTGGCGGACGATGCCGCGGAGGTTCGGGGCGTGGTCGAGGATGTCGTCGGGCAGTTGCGCGCGCACGATCATCCCGGCGGCGTCGGGGGCGAACGCCCGCAGCGTCGCCGCGGCGGTGTCGGGGGCGACGACGACGCGGGCATAAGGCGCCAGCATCGCGACCGCGTCGGCGTGGATCGGGTTGGTCAGGAGGACGAGGGGCAAGGGGGCGATGGACGGAGGGGTCAAGGAAGCGGCTTTCTCACCGTGTGCGAACGCGCCGTATGCGGACCTCAGCCGGTGAAGCGCGCCAGCGTCACGGCCGTGTCGCCGTAGGTCCGCCGTTCGAGCTCGGAGAACCCTGGGGGCAGGGCGACGACGGCGCTGGCGACCTCCTCGACCACCACCAGGGCGTCTTGCGTCAGCCAGCCGCCCTCGGCGGCAGCGGTGAGCGCCGCCGGCGCGAGGTCGCGGCCGTAGGGCGGATCGCAGAACACCAGGGAGAAGCGCCCAGTGGTGCCGGAGGGGCCGAGCTTGGTCGCGTCGCGCCGAAACAGCCGGGTGCGCCCTTCGGCGCCGAACTGCTCGATGTTCTCACGGATCACGCCGCGCGCCTCAGCCCCCTCGTCGACCAGGAGCGCGTAGGCCGCGCCGCGCGACAACGCCTCGAAGCTCAGGGCGCCGGTGCCGGCGAACAGGTCGAGGATGCGGGCGCCCGGCACCGCGTCGTCGTAGGCGTGGGCCAGCACGTTGAACAGGGCCTCGCGAAGGCGGTCCGTGGTCGGGCGGATCGCGTCGGAGCGCGGGGTGGCGAGG
>NZ_VRUX01000874.1:0-1345 GCF_008039885.1 Methylobacterium sp. WL103 | reverse complement strand
CCTCTGCCTCGTCGGCGGGCTGCGGCCGGTCCGAGCCCTCGTCGGGACGGGGGGCCGCCGGCACGGGCAGCGCCTCGCGTCCGAGCGAGGCGGAGCGCAGCAGCGTCCCGCCGCGCCGCACCTGCCAGGCCCAGCCCGAGCCCTCGCGGTCGAAGGGCGGCGCGTCGAAGTCGCGGGACAGGCGCGGACCGTCCGGCCCCTGCTCGAGCCCGGAACGGATCGCCACGATCTGCGCATCGAGCCGTCCGTCGATCTGCCCGCGGACGAACCGGTGGAGGATGAAGCCGATCGCGACGCCCGCGACCACGAGCGCGACGGTGATGAAAACGAGGGCTACCGCAAGGAGGCGGCGCGCGAGGGAACCGGTGAGGCCTGCGCCGTCGGCGGCGGATGCGCGGGCCATCAGGCGGCGTCCGCGTGCAGGCGCCAGCCGTGGCCGCGCACCGCCTCGATCTGCGCTGGCGCGATCTTGCGGCGCAGGCGCGTGATGATGACCTCGACCGAGTTCGAATCGACGTCGGCGTCGCCGTCGTAGACCCGCTCGATCAGCTGCGAGCGGGGCACCACCGCGTCCTTGCGCAGCATCAGGCAGGAGAGCACCCGCCATTCGAGGCCGGTGAGCTTCAGGGGCAGCCCGTCGCGCTCGAAGGCGCCGAGGCCGGGATCGAAGCTCAACGGCCCGCACACGAGCCGGCTCGCGCCGCTGGCCTGAGCGCGCCGCACCAGCGCCCGCAGGCGGATCACCAGCTCTTCGGTGCGGAACGGCTTGACCAGGTAGTCGTCGGCGCCGGCCTTGAAGCCCGCGACCTTATCGCTCCAGCCGTCACGCGCTGTGAGGATCAGGACCGGGAGCGTGCGTCCGCCTGCGCGCCAGGCCTGCAGCACCGAGACGCCGTCGCGCTTGGGCAGGCCGAGGTCGAGCACCACCGCGTCGTAATCCTCGGTCTCGCCCAGATGCTGCGCATCCTCGCCGTCGCGCGCGTGGTCGAGGGCGAAGTTTTCCGCGCGCAGCGCCTTCGCGATCTCGGCGCCGAGCGCCGCATCGTCCTCGACCAGCAGGACCTTCATGGATCTTCGAACCTCTCGGGGACGGGCGCCGGGGTTAGGCCGGCCGGTTTAACCGGAGCTGAACCGCGCGGTTCAGGGTGGATTGGCGGCCCTCTCCTAGAACGCCGTCAACCCGAAAGGGCCCACCCGAACAGGACACGATCATCATGAGCAACGAACAGGTCATCGACGGCACCGCCACCGAAATCCCCCAGGCTGCCGCTTCGAAGCCGCCAGTCCGCCGCCTGCCCCGCCGCACCCTCGTCGTCGGCGCCATCGCCGCGCCGCTGGCGCTGGG
>NZ_VRUX01000873.1:0-1345 GCF_008039885.1 Methylobacterium sp. WL103 | reverse complement strand
CTACGCCACCTTCGACGGCCGCACCCGCGACAACTACTCCACCGACGGCTTCATCCGCCTGATCGCGCCGCTCTACTCGGTCGCAGCCCCGGCCCCCGCGCCGACCCCCCTCGTCCGCAAGTACTGAGAGCCGCACGACCCGAAGGCCCGATCCGCGACGGATCGGGCCTGAAGCGAAAGACCGTCCGATCCACGAGGATCGGGCGGTCTTTCGTTTTCGGACGCTTGGCGGCGCCGGAAACGCGCCCGCGCCGAAACCTTTCCGCGCGACGTCCCGTAAGAGCGCCCGTAACCCCCGGTCGCCGGGGTCCTACGAACGGTCAGGACACGCCATGACGTCGCATCCCGCTTCCCGCCTCGCCACCTTCGCGCTCGCGCTCGCCCTCGGCGCCGCGCCCGTCGCCGCCTTCGCCAAGAACCCGATGGTCGGCGGCGCGCCGATGTACGCCAACAAGACGATCGTCGAGAACGCGGTCAACTCCAAGGACCACACCACGCTGGTCGCCGCCGTGAAGGCCGCCGGCCTCGTCGACACCCTGTCGGGCCCGGGCCCGTTCACCGTGTTCGCGCCGACCAACGCCGCCTTCGCCCGGCTCCCGGCCGGCACGGTCGAGACGCTGGTGAAGCCCGAGAACAAGGCCACCCTCACCAAGATCCTGACCTATCACGTGGTCTCCGGCGTCTACACCGCCAAGGAGCTGATGGCCGAGGTCAAGAAGGGCGGCGGCGAGGCCCAGCTCAAGACCGTCGAGGGCGAGCCCCTGGTGGTCACCTCCAAGGGCAAGAAGGTCTACGTGACCGACGCCAAGGGCAACACCGCCACCGTGACCATCGCCAACGTGATGCAGTCGAACGGCGTCATCCACGTCATCAACGGCGTGCTGCAGCCCTGATAGCGCGGCCGCGGTCCGGCCCAGACGCCGGACCGCGGCACGATGCGAAGAACGCCCCGGACCTCGCGGTCCGGGGCGTTCTTCGTTCGAAGGTCAGGGCGTCTCGGCGTCAAGACATTCCAGGCCGCCGGGCCGTCCGCCTCACTCGCGGATCAGCGTGCCGGAATAGACCACGGGTCCGGTCGGCGTGCCGTTCGGCGAACCGCCGGGCGGCTCGACCGTGACGGCGATGAGGCCGCTCGCCGCGGTCTCCGCGGGCAGGGCGATCCGGGTCGCCGCGGGGCCGACGAGGCCGATCGCCTTGGGCGAGGCGCCGGCGCCGATGTACCAGAGCTCGAGGCTCTTGCCGGAGGGGGTCTCGGCGCCGACCGGGCGCACCTCGGCGGTGCCGGCTTTCGTATCGATCCGCAGCACCAGGGCCGGCAGCGCGCCGCCGCTCTGCACCACGGCGA
>NZ_VRUX01000872.1:0-1345 GCF_008039885.1 Methylobacterium sp. WL103 | reverse complement strand
CCCTTCACCTGGTCCTTGTCGGCGACGGCGAGGCCGAGCGCGCGGCCCGCTGGAAGGAGCTGCAGCAGCAGGTGTTCGGCGACCGCAAAGTCGAGGCGGGCAAGCTGGTGGCGATCGACATGCCGGTGCGCGCCGAAGACGCCGCCCTGGTTCCGGTGACGCTCACCGTCGCCGACAAGGACCAGGTGAAGGGCCTGTACCTGATCATCGACGACAACCCGGCGCCGCTCGCCGCCCACGTCGACTTCGGGCCCGCGGGCGACCCGGCGCAGCTCAAGATGCGCGTGCGGGTGAACACCTACTCCAACGTCCACGCGGTGGCCGAGACCCGGGACGGGCGCCTCGTGGCGTCGGAGATCTTCGTCAAGGCGTCCGGCGGCTGCTCGGCTCCCATGGGCATGACCGAAGCGGACGCGCTGAAGGGCATGGGCGACATGCGTATGAAGTTCGCCGACCCCGCCGCCGACAAGGTGGTGCAGGCGACGCTGATGATCCGCCACCCGAACTTCTCCGGCATGCAGATGAACCAGGTCTCGCGCGAGTATACGCCGGCGCGCTACCTCGACCGGATCAGCGTCAGCCAGGGCGCGCGGAACGTCTTCACGATGGAGGGCGACATCTCGATCTCGTCGAACCCGGTGATCGGCTTCGAGATGCGGCCCGAAGGCGCCGCGCCGGTCAAGGTGGCGGCCACGGATAGCCAGGGCGGCACGTTCGACCACACCTTCCCGGTGCCCGCCGCCAGCAACTGATCATCACGGATCTGCTTGGCCGCCCACGGCCAGGCCTTCGCCATCGGGAAACACCAGCCATGATCCGCCGTACGCTCCTGGCGCTCCTCGCCCTCGCGCCCTTGGCCCTCGAAGCTCTGACCGTCGCCACGGCGCAGGCCGGCGAGATGAAGCCCTACTCCCAGGAGGCGTTCGACGCCGCGCAAAAGGCCGGCAAGCCGATCCTCGTCGAGGTGAGCGCGCCCTGGTGCCCGATCTGCAAGACGCAGAAGCCGATCCTGGCCAAGCTCAGCACCGACCCGCGCTTCAAGGATCTGCAGATCTTCGACATCGACTTCGACAGCCAGAAGGACCTGCTTCGCAAGCTCGACGTCCGCACCCAAAGCACGCTGATCGCCTACAAGGGCAGCGTCGAGACCGGGCGCTCGGTCGGCGAGACCCAGCCCGAATGGATCGAGGGGCTGGTCGAGAAGACGCTTTGATCGGCTCGGGGGTTCGATGATCGTCAGCCTCGGCCTCGCGCTCCTCGCCGGCCTGCTCTCGACGCTCTCGCCCTGCGTCCTGCCCCTGCTGCCGCTGGTGCTCGGCGCGGCGGCCTCCGAGCACCGCTTCGG
>NZ_VRUX01000871.1:0-1347 GCF_008039885.1 Methylobacterium sp. WL103 | reverse complement strand
GCGCCACGGTCGCGGCCGAGCTTGCGCCTTCGGTCGGCATCCCGGCGCCCGTGCTGGCGGTGGCGCTCGAGCGCCTGTCCTACGGCGTCGCCCCCCTCGACGCGCAGGCGATCGCCGACCAGCAGGCCGTGGCCGACGCCTTCCACGCCCTCGGCCTCCTGCCCAAAGCCATCCGGGTCGCCGACGCGGTCTGGACCCATCCGGAACGGAAGGCGGAGATCCGATGAGCACCACCCCCTCCCGCATCCGCGACGCCGCGCTGCCCTGGCTCTTGCCCGTCGCGATCGTGCTCGGCTGGCAGGCGGCGGTCTCGGCCGGCCTGGTCTCGAACCGCTTCATGCCGGCCCCGCTCGACGTGGTCCGGGCCGGGATCGAGGCGGGGCGCACCGGCGAACTCTGGACCAACCTCGGCGTCAGCACGCTGCGCGCGCTCGCCGGCTTCGTGGTCGGCGGCGGCATCGGCTTCGGGCTCGGCCTCGCCAACGGCCTGTCGCGCCTGTCCGAGCGGCTCACCGACACCTCGGTGCAGATGGTGCGCAACGTGCCCCACCTGTCGCTGATCCCGCTGGTGATCCTGTGGTTCGGCATCGGCGAGGAGGCCAAGCTGTTCCTGGTGGCGCTCGGGGTGTTCTTCCCGATCTACGCCAACACCCTGCACGGCATCCGCTCGGTCGACCCGGCGCTGGTCGAGATGGGCCGCGTCTACGGCATGTCGAACGCCGAGCTGTTCCGCCGCGTGGTGCTGCCGGGGGCGCTCCCGTCGATCTTCGTCGGCCTGCGCTACGCGCTGGGCATCATGTGGCTGACGCTCATCGTCGCCGAGACCATCTCGGCCTCGTCCGGTCTCGGCTACATGGCGATGCAGGCGCGCGAGTTCATGCTCGTCGACGTCGTGGTGCTGGCGATCCTGATCTACGCCGCGCTTGGCAAGCTTGCCGACGCGCTGACGCGGCAGCTGGAACGCAGCTGCCTCGCCTGGAACCCCGCCTACAGGAGCGCCTGATGCTGCGCGACGCCAACCTTCGCGACACCCCGCAGCCGCCGGACGCCGACACGAACGCGGGTGCCTTCGCCCTTGGCGACAGGGAGAGGGGCGTGACCTCTTCGAAAACGGTTGATCCCTCCCCCCATTCCTCGCCCGACCGGGAGAGGGGAGCTCGCGGCATCGCCGTCACCGTTCGCGACCTGCACAAGAGCTTCGACGGCAACGCCGTCATCTCCGGGCTCGACCTGTTCCTGCCCGCGGGCGGCTTCACCGCGGTCGTCGGCCGGTCCGGTTGCGGCAAGAGCACCCTGCTGCGCCTGATCCTCGGGCTCGAGGCGCCGACCACCGGCCGCGTCGCGCTC
>NZ_VRUX01000870.1:0-1348 GCF_008039885.1 Methylobacterium sp. WL103 | reverse complement strand
TCGCCGCCTCCCGCGTCGCCGCCGCGTGGCCGACGCGTCGCGCGCTTGGCTCCCACTCCGCCAGCCGCTCCATCGGCGCGGTCGAAACGTGCGAGCCGAGGTAGGGGGTGAGCGGGCGGGTCTCGGGCGCCGGCCCGGTCCAGTCCGGGTTGTCGGCGGCGTAGGCGAGCCAAGCCGCACCGATCGCGTTGCCGTCGTCGCCCGGCGCGGACGGGACGTGAAGCCGGCAAAATTCCGAACGTTCGAGCACCCGGCCGTTGTAGGACGAGTTGAGGCCGCAGCCGCCCGCGATCACCAGGTTCTCGTGCGGGCTCAGGACCCAGGCCTCGGCGACGAGGACGTCCATCAACTCCGAAAACACGTCCTGGCCGCTCTTGGCGAGATCGGCCCAGCCGGCCTCGCCGAGGTCGGCCGGGCGGCGGCTCAGGATCGTCGCGACGACATCGCGCACGGTGGCGTCGTCGGAGAACTTCAGGCGGCCGTTCTCGGCCGAGAACAGGCGGCGGAGCTGCGCGACGAGGCCCGGATCAGTGCGGCCGTAGGGCGCGAGCCCCATGATCTTCCATTCCTCGCCCTTGAGCTGGTCGAAGCCGGCCAGGTCCGTGACGAGCCCGTAGAGGAAGCCGACCGAGCCGCGACCGCGGTGGCGCCGCACCTCGGCGATGCGGCCCGTCTCCATCCGGTAGAGCGCCGCCGCCCCGGTCTCGCCCATGCCGTCGACGATCACCGCCGTCGCGTCCGAGAACGGGCTGCCCCACAGGGCGTAGGCCGCGTGGGTAAGGTGGTGGGGGAAGCGGTCCTGCCGCACGATCCGCGCCCGCGGGTCGCCGCCGCGGCTCCGCGTCTCCTGGTCGAGCGCCAGCAGGGTGCCGTAGCCGGCACGCGCCTGGGCGATCGCCATCTCGGCGACGAAGATGCGCTCGGCGCGCTCGGGCACGAACGAGCGGTTGAGCGTCGGCGGGTGCCGGCTCAAGGCGTCGAGGGTGAAGGCGCCGCCGCGGCCCTGCCCCTCCAGGAACTCGGTGAATTGCTGCCCCCAGGTCGAGGCGACGACGAGCTCGGAGCCCTGCGGCACGAATTCGGCGAGCAGCCCGACCATGCGGGTGGCCGGGTCGGGCTCGCAGTTCGGGGCGCGCTTGTATTGCAGGAACCGCTCGGCGCCCTCGGCGAAGAGGACGGTGCCGTCGGGCCCGATCAGCGCGAGCGCAGGGTCGTGGAAGGTGGTGGCGAGGCCGAGATAATACCGCATCGCCGACCGGGTTAACGCCGCGGCGCCCACCCGGCAACCGCCGCTCAGGCGCGGGGCGCCCGCTCCAGGCGGCGGGCGAGGCGGGTCGCGCCGTAGACC
>NZ_VRUX01000086.1:0-11474 GCF_008039885.1 Methylobacterium sp. WL103 | reverse complement strand
GCGCCCGAGGGCATCGCCGGCGCGATGTTGTCGATGGCGGCCTGCTGTGCCGGCGCGCGGACGCGAGGTCCGTCGAAGCGCTGCGACGAGCAGGCGCCGAGACCCGCGGCCAGCGCGAGGGGGGGGGGCGGCGGTCGGGGCTTCCCCGGCGCGCGTGCGGCGCCCCTTGCGGGCCCTTGCGTCGGGGGCAAATGCGATGGCCGCAAGGCGGGGGATCGGGGAACACCCACCGGAGTGCCAGGGAGCGGGGCTTTTCGCGGCGAGTGTGGCGGGGCGGCCTCAGTGCCGCGCCCCGCCGGATCAGACCGTGCGCTCGACCATCATCTTCTTGATCTCGGCGATGGCCTTGGCCGGGTTCAGGCTCTTCGGGCAGGTGTTGGCGCAGTTCATGATCGTGTGGCAGCGATAGAGCTTGAACGGGTCGTGCAGCGCGTCGAGGCGGTCGCCGGTGTTCTCGTCGCGGCTGTCGATCAGCCAGCGGTAGGCCTGCAGCAGGGCGGCCGGCCCCAAGAACTTCTCGCCGTTCCACCAGTAGCTCGGGCACGAGGTGGTGCAGCAGGCGCACAGGATGCACTCGTACAGCCCGTCGAGCTTGGCCCGGTCCTCCGGGGTCTGCGGCCATTCCTTCTCGGGCGCCAGGGTGTCGGTCTTGAGCCAGGGCTCGACCGAGGCGTGCTGGGCGTAGAAGTTCGTCAGGTCGGGAACGAGGTCCTTCAGCACCGGCATGTGCGGCAGCGGATAGATCTTCACCGCCGCGGTCTTCCGGCCCTTCGCATGCTCCTGGCACTCGTCGATGCCCATGGTGCAGGCGAGCGCGTTCTGGCCTTCGATGTTCATGGCGCAGGAGCCGCAGATGCCCTCGCGGCAGGAGCGGCGGAACACCAGCGTCGAATCGACCTTGTTCTTGATCCACAGCAGCGCGTCGAGGACCATCGGCCCGCAATCGTCGCGGTCGACCTGGTAGGTGTCGATCCGCGGGTTCTTCCCGTCGTCCGGGTTCCAGCGGTAGACGCGGAACTCCTTCAGGTTCTTGGCCCCCGTCGTCGCGGGCCAGGACTTGCCCTCGGTGATCTGGGAGTTCTTGGGGAGGGAGAATTCGGCCATGGCTGTCGTTGGCTTCCGCTAGAGTCGATCGAAGCAACGATCGGCAAGACGCATCGAGGACGCGGCCTCGCCGATCGGCTTTCCGAAGCGCAGCTTAGTAAACGCGCGCCTTCGGCTCGATGTACTGGATCTCGTTCGACATCGTGTAGGTGTGGACCGGGCGGTAGTCGATGTTCACCCGGTGGGCGCTCTCGTCCAGCCACGACAGGGTGTGCTTCATCCACTCCTTGTCGTTGCGGTCGGGGAAGTCCTCGCGGGCATGCGCGCCGCGCGATTCCTCGCGGTTGGCGGCCGATTCCATCGTGACGACCGCCTGGCCGATCAGGTTGTCGAACTCCAGGGTCTCCAGGAGGTCGGTGTTCCAGACGAGCGACCGGTCGGTGATGCGGATGTCGGCCGACGCGCTCCAGACCTTGTGGATCAGGCCCTTGCCCTCCTCCAGCACCTCGCCGGTGCGGAACACGGCGCAGTTGTTCTGCATCGTCTTCTGCATCTCGAGGCGCAGGTCCGCGGTCGGCGTGCCGCCGTCGGCGTAGCGGAAGCGGTCGAGGCGGGTGAGCGCCTTGTCGGCCGAGTCCTTGGCGAGGTCCATCGGCCGGCCGTTCGGCTCGACGATCTCGGCGCAGCGCTGGCCCGCCGCGCGGCCGAACACCACGAGGTCGATCAGCGAGTTCGAGCCGAGGCGGTTGGCGCCGTGCACCGAGACGCAGGCCGCCTCGCCGATCGCCATCAGGCCGGGCACCACGGTGTCGGGGTTGCCGTCGCGCAGCGTCAGCACCTCGCCGTGATAGTTCGTCGGGATGCCGCCCATGTTGTAGTGCACCGTCGGCAGCACCGGGATCGGCTCCTTGGTGACGTCGACGCCGGCGAAGATCTTGGCCGATTCCGAGATGCCCGGCAGGCGCTGGTGCAGGATCGCCGGGTCGAGGTGGTCGAGGTGCAGGAAGATGTGGTCGCCGCCCTTGCCGACGCCGCGGCCGGCCCGGATCTCCATGGTCATCGAGCGCGAGACCACGTCGCGCGAGGCGAGGTCCTTCGCCGACGGCGCGTAGCGCTCCATGAAGCGCTCGCCCTCGGAGTTGGTGAGGTAGCCGCCCTCGCCGCGGGCGCCCTCCGTGATCAGGCAGCCGGCGCCGTAGATGCCGGTGGGGTGGAACTGCACGAACTCCATGTCCTGCAGCGGCAGGCCGGCGCGCAGCACCATGGCGTTGCCGTCGCCGGTGCAGGTGTGGGCGGACGTCGCCGAGAAGTACGAGCGGCCGTACCCGCCGGTGGCCAGGATCACCATCTGCGCGCGGAAGCGGTGGATCTCGCCGGTGGCCTGGTCCATGGCGACGACGCCGCGGCAGCGGCCCTCGTCGTCCATGATCAGGTCGAGGGCAAAGTACTCGATGAAGAAGTTGGTCTGGTTCTTCACCGCCTGCCCGTAGAGGGTATGGAGCATCGCGTGCCCGGTTCGGTCGGCGGCCGCGCAGGTGCGCTGGGCGGTGCCCTTGCCGTAGTCGGTGGTCATGCCGCCGAACGGCCGCTGGTAGATCTTGCCCTCCTCCGTGCGGGAGAACGGCACGCCCCAGTGCTCGAGCTCGTACACGGCCGCCGGGGCGTTGCGCACCAGGTACTCGATCGCGTCCTGGTCGCCGAGCCAGTCCGAGCCCTTCACGGTGTCGTACATGTGCCAGCGCCAGTCGTCCGGCCCCATGTTGCCGAGCGAGGCCGAGATGCCGCCCTGCGCCGCCACGGTGTGCGAGCGGGTCGGGAACACCTTGGTGATGCAGGCGGTGCGCAGGCCGGCCTGCGAGCAGCCGACGGTGGCGCGAAGCCCTGCGCCGCCCGCGCCGACGACGACGACGTCGAAGGTGTGGTCGGTGATGGAATAGGCGGGTCCCTGCCCGTTCTGTCCGTTGGCGGCCATGGAAGGCTCCTTCAAGCTCGCGGGAAGCAGGTCAGACGAGGCGGCCGAGCCCCACGCGCAGGATGGCGTAGAGGCAAGCCACGGCCACGACGACCGCGTAGAAGTTGTTGGCGAACACCGCGGCGATCTTCAGCCCCGGGCTGTGGATGTAATCCTCGATGATCACCTGCATCCCCAGACGCATGTGGATCGCGACCGAGGTCACGGCCAGGATCAGGACGATCGCGACGAAGGGGTGCGACACCAGGGCCACCGCCTCCGGATACGGTCGGCCGGCCATCAGGGCGATGATCACCACGAAGGCGAGCATCAGCGGCGCGTTGGCGGCGGCGGTCAGGCGCTGCATCCACCAATGCCCGACGCCGTGGTGGGCGACGCCGAGGCCGCGGACGCGGGCGCGGGGGGTGCGGATCGAGACCTGCGGGTTCTGAAGGATCTTGGCCTTGGCCATGGCGGCAACTCCTCAGCGCGCCAGAAGGGCGACGGCCCAGACGACGACCGTCAGCGTCGTCGAACCGATCAGGGTGGCGCGGGCCAGCGCCATGCGCTTGTCGCGGTCGAAGCCGTAGCCGGCGTCCCACACGAAGTGGCGCAGACCGCCCAGCATGTGGTGCAGCAGGATCCAGGTGTAGGCGAACAGCACGATCCGCCCGATCCAGGACCCGAAGAACCACGCCACCCAGGCGTAGGCCGCCGGGCCGGAGGCGAGCGCCACGAGCCAGATCGCGACGAGCGCGGTGCCGCCGTAGAGGGCGGTGCCGGTGACGCGGTGGAACACCGACATCGCCATCGTCCAGGTCCAGCGGTAGATCTGGAGGTGCGGCGAGAGCGGCTGGGCCACGGTGGGGCGTGCGGTGGGTGCCATCGTGCGGGGGGCCTCGTGTCGTTCTCGGAATGGGCTTCGAATTGGACCGTCTCTAATCTGTAGCGCTAGAGGTCCAGGCGTTTCGCCGCAATGCGGCATGGCGGGGCGGTGTTGACGATTCCGCCGGGATATCGCCTTCCCATTGCTGTCCCGGGGGCTCTGCTTTCGCGATAGGCTGCCTTGTCATGGCAGCCGTCCGATCAGTCGCCACCACAGGTAGTCGAGGGGTGCGGCGACCAGCAGCCCGGCGATGCCGTAGGCGAAGGTCGCCCGCGTCGCGTCCGCGAGGGACACCCCGCCCAGCTCGCGCGCGAACACGATGGGCGGCGCCTGGTAGGGGAAGAACAGGGTCGCGTAGCCGACCACCTGCACCATCACCACGTCGAGCAACGGCCAACCGCTGGCCTTCGCCATCTCGCCGGCCAGCGCCGTGTAGAGCGCGGGCGCGCCGTTGGCGGTGACGACCAGGGCGAGCGCCGTCGCGATGCCGACGAGCACGGCGAAATTCTGGACCGGGGCGCCGGGGCTGAGGGGCGCGACCGCCAGCAAGGCGTGGCCGAGGCGCTCGCCCAGGCCGGTCTCGTTGACCAGCGCGACGAGGCCGAGGAGGGCGGCGATGTAGAAGCAGGTGCGCAGGGAGACTTGCGTGAACGCCTCCGCCGGCAGCACGCCGACCCGCGGCATCAGGCAGATCACCGCGGCCGAGAGCCCGACCCAGGCCGGGGCGATCCCGTGCAGCCCGTCGGTGGTCCACAGGACCAGGGTGCCGACGAGGATCGCCGCGAGGCGGCGCTCGGCGGGCGAGGCCGGCGGCAACGCCGGCAGGGCCGCGGCCTCGGCCTCGAGCCGGTCGGGGAACAGTTTTACGAGCAGCAGGACGAGGAGCGCGCCCTTGACCAGCGCGAGCACCGGCGCGTGCAGCCAGAGATAGGGCAGGTAGGTGAGGTGCAGCCCCTGGAGCCGCTCGGCGGCGCCGGCCATCACGAGGTTCGGGACGTTGGCCGGCAGGATCGCCGCCGACAGGATCGGGGTCGCGAGCCCGATCGCCATCACCGCGCCGACCCGGCCCTTGCGACCGGGCGCCAGCCCGAACGCGTCGCAGAGCGACAGCGTCACCGGGATCATCAGGGCGATGCGCCCGAGGTTCGACGGCATCACGAAGGCGAGAAGGAAGCTGAACCCCACGAGCCCGGCGATGAAGCGCGCATAGGAGCCCGAGAGCCGGCCGCTCAGGCCCTGCGCCAGGCGCGCGCCGAGGCCGGTCCGGGTCATCGCGAGGCCGACCACCATCCCCGACATCACCAGCCAGAAGGCCGACGACGCGAAGCCCGAGAACACCGTCGCCGCCGCGCCGAGCTTGAGCAGCATCGCGAGCGCGAAGAACAGGAGCGCGGTGACGATCTCGGGCAGCAGCGCCGTCGCCCACAGCCCCATGCAGAGCACGAGCAGGCCGGCGGTCGCCAGGATCGTCGTCTCGCCTCCCATGTTGCTTTGCTCCGCCGCGTTCGGTTCCAGGCTCGTTTAGGGGCCGGATTGGAACGGTTCGCAATACGGCATCCTTTGACGGTGCCTTCGCGAACGGCGAAGGATGTGGACCGCGGTCGCCCGTCGCGCAGGCTCGGCCCAGGGATTCGCACAGGGCGGCTTCGCGCCCGGCGAACAAGGAGGCGTCCTGCGATGATGCGCTTCGACCTGCCCGACCTCACCCTCTTCCGTCACGTGGTCGAGGCCGGCTCGATCACCCACGGGGCTGCGCGGGCGAACCTCGCGCTCGCCGCCGCCTCGACGCGCATCCGGGCGATGGAGACCTCGCTCGGCGCAGCCCTCCTCACCCGCAGCCGCCTCGGCGTGGTCCCGACCCCGGCCGGGCGGACGCTGCTGGCCCATGCCCGCGGGCTGATCGCCGGCATCGAGCGGATGCAGGGCGAGCTCTCGGCCTATTCCGGCGGCACCGTCGGGCAGATCCGGGTCCTGGCCAACACCAACGCGCTCACCGAATTCCTGCCCGATGCGCTCGCCGCCTACCTGACAAGGAACCCCGGCGTCAGCGTCGAGATCGACGAGCACACCTCGGACGAGATCGTCGGCCTCGTCGCCGACGGGCAGGCCGACCTCGGCATCCTGTCGGGCACGGTCGACACCGGCACCCTGCAGACGTTTCCGTTCCGGAAGGACCGGTTCGTGCTCGTGGCGGCCCGCGGCCACGCCCTGGCCGAGCGCGAGACCGTCTCCTTCGGCGAGGTCCTGGCGCACGACCTCGTCGGCCTCGACCGGGCGAGCGCGCTCACGCGCTTCCTCGCCGACAAGGCGGCCCGCGTCGGGCGCCCGATGCGCCTGCGGGTGCAGCTGCGGGGCTTCGACGCCGTCTGCCGCCTCGTCGAAGCCCGCGTCGGGGTCGGCATCGTGCCCGAGAGCATGGCCCGGCGGGTGGCGCGCGGCCTCGACATCGCCGTCGTGCCGCTGGTCGAGCCCTGGGCGACCCGCGCCTTGACCCTGTGCCTCCGCAGCTTCGAGGGACTTCCGGCCTTCGCGCAGGACTTCGTCAGGCACTTGCGCGATGGTGGTGAGAACCGAGCGTAGGTCACAAGCTCTCATTGTTCGAGATAATGAATACATTCTACCTAGGGTAGAATGTTTCCGAATTTTTCAAACCGTGCACGTTTCGTTGATCGCGGAGGACTACGCAAAGACCTTTTTTCGGGATGGAGTCTGCCATCTCTACCGTGCGGGCGTCGCGAAGACGCTGGCTGCCGGACGGATGTCTTCGATGATGCCTGCTCAAACAGACTGCTTCGACGTCGTGGTGATCGGCGCCGGCCTGGCCGGAACCTGCCTCGCCGGCCGCCTCGCCAGCCAGGGCCGCAGCGTGGCGCTGATCGACGCCCACGCCGTCCACCCGCACGATTTCCGTGCGGAGAAGTACGGCTCGGCGCAGATGACGCTGTTCGAGGCGCTCGGCTTCGGCGACGCCACCCGCGGCTGCACGACCCGGACCGATTCCGTCCGGGTCGTCCGCTTCGGCCGCCTCGCCCACTGGGAGCGGACCACCGAATACGGCGCCGCCTATCCCGACCTGATCAACGCCCTGCGCGCCGCCCTGCCCGCCGGGCTGCTCACCGTCGGCCGGGTCGCCGACCTCGACCTCGGCCCGGACCGGCAGGTTGTCACGCTCGCCGACGGGCGCCGGTTCGAAGGCCGGCTCGTCGTGCTGGCCACCGGCCTCGGCGACGTGCTGCGCCGCAAGGCCGGGATCTCACGGCGCGTGATCGGCGAGCGACACTCCCTGGCCGCGGGCTTCGACATGGCCGCGCCGCGTTCCGCCTTCCCGTTCCCGGCGATGACCTACTTCTCCGAGCGCTTCGGCGGCGGCGACGCCTACCTCACGCTGTTCCCCCTCGGCGAGACCATGCGGGCGAACCTGTTCTGCTACCACCAGCCGAACGACCCCTGGACGAAGGCGCTCCGCGCCGACCCGGAGGGCGCCCTGCGCACGCTGATGCCGGGGCTCGCCGCCCATTGCCCGGACCTCGCGATCGCGGGCGCGGTCGAGGTTCGCCCGATCGACCTGATGCGGGCCGAAGGCCACGTGCGCGACGGGCTCGTCCTCGTCGGCGACGCGTTCCAGACCGCCTGCCCGATTCCCGGCACCGGGATCGGCAAGGTGCTGACCGACGTGCGCCAGCTCGCCGAGGCGCACCTGCCGGGCTGGCTCGCGACGCCGGGGATGGGCGCCGACAAGGTCGCCGCGTTCTATGCCGACCCGGTCAAGGTCGCCTGCGACGCCGCGAGCCTGGAATCCAGCCTCTACGCCCGCGCGCTGGCCACCGAGACGACCCTGCCCTGGGCGGCCCGCCGGGTGCGCAACCGCGTCGCGCGCCACGCGATCCGCTACGCGACCGACGCCTCGCGCGGGGCGATGCGCGCAGCCTCGGTGGTCGTGGCCCACTTGGCGGTGTGAAGCGGGCTTGGCCGTGTGACGCGAACTCGGCCGTGTAATACTAAGTCTCATGGGTCAGGACCCATGACGTCCGGCGGATTGCCGCCGCCCCGCAGTCGCGGGGGCCAGACCTCGATGAGTCGGGCTCATCGAGGTCTGGTATAACGCGGACTCGGCCGTCCGACGCGCGCCGCGCGGTTGCCCCGTCCCACCGTTGGCGTAGCCTCGGTGGCGCGACGGAGGGGACGGCGATGGCGATCACCAATGTGGAGTCTCTGGGCAGCCGCCGCGGGGCGATGGTGCTGCTCGAGGTGCTGCGCTCCGAGGGCGTGCGCTACATCTTCGGCAATCCCGGCACCACCGAGCTGCCGCTGATCGATGCGCTCACCGACACCCCCGACATCGCCTACGTGCTGGCGTTGCAGGAGGCGAGCGCGGTGGCGATGGCCGACGGCTACGCGCACGCCGCGCGCCGGCCCGCCTTCCTCAACCTCCACACCGCCGGCGGCCTCGGCCACGGCTTCGGCAACCTGATCAACGCCCACGTCTCCGGCACGCCGCTGGTGGTGACGGCCGGCCAGCAGGATTCGCGGCACGCGATCACCGACCCGCTGCTGTTCGGCGACCTCGTCAGCCTCGCCACCCCCGCCGTGAAGTGGGCGCGCGAGGTGACGAACGCCGACCAGCTGCCGACCCTGCTGCGGCGCGCCTTCCACGATTGCTCGGCCGCCCCCTCCGGCCCGGTTTTCCTGTCGCTGCCGATGGACGTGATGGAGGCGATGACCCAGGCGCCCGCCGGCGGCGTCTCGACCATCGACCGCTGCGCCGTGGCGGGCTCGCTGGACCGGCTGGCCGACCATCTCGCCGCGGTGGCGCCGGGGCGCCTCGCCCTCATCGCCGGGGACGAGATCGACGCCAGCGACGCGTCCAGCCAGGCCGTGGCGCTCGCCGACCTCCTCGGCGCGCCGGTCTACGGCTCGTCCTGGCCGGCCCACATCCCCTTCCCCACCGCCCACCCGCTCTGGGCCGGGAGCCTGCCGACCAAGGCGACCGAGATCGCGAAGATCCTCGGCGCCTACGACGCTGTGTTCGCCCTCGGCGGCAAGTCGCTGATCACCGTGCTCTACACCGAGGGCTCGGCGGTGCCGGCCGGCACGCAGGTGTTCCAGCTCTCGGCGGACGTGCGCGACCTCGGGCGCACCTACGAGACCACGCTGTCGATGGTCGGCGACGTCCGCGCCTCCCTCGACGCGCTGCTGCCGCTTCTGAAGCCGCGCCTCGCTGGCCGCGCCGACGCCTACGCCGCCCTGCGGGTCGCGGCCGCCCGGAACTACGCCGTCCGACGCGAAAGACTGATGGAAGCGGCCGACGCCGCCTTCGCCGACCCGGTGATCGCGCCGCTGGTGGCGGCCCGCGAGATCGCCCGCGCGGTGGGGGCCGACACCGCCATCGTCGATGAGGCGCCGGCGACGATGGCGCACCTGCGCACCTTCCTGCACAGCGAGCGGACGCACCAATACGCCTCGATGCGCGGCGGCGTGCTCGGCTGGGGCATGCCGGCCTCGGTCGGCACCTCGCTCGGCCTCGACCGCGCGCCGGTGGTCTGCGTCGTCGGCGACGGGGCGGCGATGTACTCGCCCCAGGCCCTGTGGACCGCCGCGCACGAGAATTTGCCGGTGACGTTCGTCGTCATCAACAACGCCGAGTACAACATCCTGAAGAACTACATGAAGTCGCAGACGCACTACGCCTCGGCACGCGCCAACCGCTTCATCGCCATGGACCTCACCGACCCGCGGATCGACTTCCCGGCGCTCGCCGCCTCGATGGGGGTGCCGGCGCGGCGCGTGACCCGGGCGGGCGACATCGCGGCGGCGATCGAGGCCGGGATCGCCTCGGGCGGGCCGAACCTCGTCGAGGTCGTGGTGCGGGCGACCTGAAGCGTCTCACGGGGCCAGCAGGATCGCCCCCGTCGTCGCCCGCGCCTCCGCCGCGCGATGCGCCTCGGCGACGTCCGCCAAGGGGAACCGCGCCCCGATGCGCGAGACGATCGCCCCGGAGGCGATGGCGGCAAAAACTTCGGCGGCGTTGGCCCGCAGGGTCGTGGCGTCGGCGTTGTGCGGGAAGACCGAGGGGCGGGTGAGGAACAGGCAGCCCTTCTTGTTCAGGAGCTCCGGCTCGATCGCCGGCGCCGGGCCGGAGGCGGCGCCGTAGAGCACCACGAGGCCGAAGGGCGCGGCGAGGTCGAGGGAGTGCAGGAAGGTGTCGCGGCCGACCGAATCGTAGACGACCCGCGCCTTGCGCCCGCCGGTGGCGGCGAGCAAAGCCTCGGGCCAGCCCCCTTGCGAATAGTCGATCGCCACGTCGCAGCCGGCCTCGCGCGCCACCGCGCACTTCTCCGCCGAGCCGGCGGTGCCGACGACGACGGCGCCGAGCGCCTTCGCCCAGCGGCACAGGATCTGCCCGACGCCGCCGGCGGCTGCGTGGACCAGCACCATCTCGCCCGGCTGCACCGCGTGGGTGCGCCGGAGCAGGTACTGCGCGGTCATCCCCTTGAACAGCAGGGCGGCGGCGTCCTCGTCCGAGACGGCGTCGGGGATGGCCACCAGCTTGTCGGCCGGCACGATCCGCCGGTCGGCGTAGGCGCCGAGGCCGGCGTTCATGGTCGCGACCCGGTCGCCGACCCGGAAGCCCGCGACGCCCTCGCCCAGCGCCTCGATCCGCCCGGCGGCCTCGTGGCCGAGCCCGGTCGGCAGCGGCAGCGGGTAGGCGCCCTTGCGCTGGTAGACGTCGATGAAGTTGAAGCCGATCGCGGTCTGGCGCAGCAGCACGCTGCCCGGCCCCGGCGGCGGCACCTGGACCGGCTCGAGCCGCATCGCCTCGGGGCCGCCGAAGTCGCGGAGGATGACGGCGTTCGCGTCGGTCATGGCGTTTCTCCGAACTTCGGCCGCGTTCATGGGCGCCGTCTTGGCGTAGACCTAGCCCCGCGCCCGGCCTCTGCCTAGAAGGCGCTCGATGCAACCGGAAAGGGAGAGTGCGATGGCCGTCGCCGACGTCGCCGCGGATTCGCTCGCCGCCCTCGACACCCCCTGCCTGCTCCTCGACGAGGCGCGCCTGACCGCCAACGTCGCGCGGATGCGCGAGCGGCTTTCCGGCCTCGGCGTCGCATTCCGGCCTCACCTCAAGACCGCGAAGTCGCTCGCCGTCGCGCGGCGCGCGATGACCGGCCCGCACGGTCCGGCCATGGTCTCGACGCTCCGCGAGGCCGCCTACTTCGCCGAGGGCGGCGTCACCGACCTGACCTACGGCGTCGGCATCGCGCCGCAGAAGCTCGACCGGGTCGGCGGCATCCGCCGGCAATTCGGGGCCGACCTCGCGATCATCCTCGACAGCGTCGCGCAGGCCGAGGCCGTCGCGGCCTGGGTGGCGGCCAACCGCGATCCCTCCTGCGCCCCCTCCTGCACCTCCCTGCCCTGCCTCATCGAGGTCGACGCCGACGGGCACCGCTCCGGCGTCGCCCCGGACGACGCCGGCACGCTCGTCGCCATCGGCCGCATCCTCGTCGACGGCGGCGCCGAGCTGCGCGGGGTGCTGCTGCATGCCGGCGACAGCTACGGCCTCGACGACCCCGAGCGAATCGCGGCGGCGGCCGAGGC
>NZ_VRUX01000869.1:0-1354 GCF_008039885.1 Methylobacterium sp. WL103 | reverse complement strand
GGCGAGGGCCACGGACAGCGGGCGGGCGGCAGACAGGGCGCGGGCGGGCATGCAGGCGATTCCCGGTGCGTGGAACGTGCCGGACGGTGGCAGAGGCCGCTGCCGATGGCCAGGGCGCAGGGCTTGCGCGGCCCTCGACAATCCGGGCGGACGCCCCACCCTCACCGTGAAGCGGAGTTCAGCGAGAGGCGCCGATGACCCATCCAGCGATCGAACCCGGCCGTGCGGCCGTCGTCACCGGCGCCGCGAGCGGCATCGGGCTCGCGGCGGCGAAGGCCTTCGCCCGGGCCGGCATGAACGTCTGGCTCGCCGACCTTCCCGGCGAGGCGCTCGAATCCTCCCGCGCCGAGGTGGCGAAGCTCGCAGCAGTGGAGGTCCGCGCCGTTGCCCTCGACGTCGGGGATCGCGCGGCGATGGAGGCGTTCGCGCAGGCGGTCGCCGCGAGCGGACCGCCGGCGGTGGTGATGCTGAACGCCGGCATCGAGGCGGGCGGCAAGCTGTTCTCCGACGCCGACACCTGGCGCCGGATCCTCGACACCAACCTGTGGGGGGTGATCAACGGCATCCACGCCTTCGCGGCGGGGATGATCGCGGGGGGCAAGCCCGGCGCCGTCATCGTCACCGGCTCGAAGCAGGGCATCACCACGCCGCCGGGCAACACGCCCTACAACGTCTCGAAGGCGGGGGTGAAGGCGGCGACCGAGGCGCTCGCCCACGACCTGCGCGGGCGGGACGGCTGCCGCACCACGGCGCACCTGCTGATCCCGGGCTTCGTCTACACCGGGCTGACCAAGGCCCGCGGCGTCGCCGAGAAGCCGCCCGGCGCCTGGACGCCGGAGGAGACCGTGACCTTCCTGCTCGGTCGGATGGAAGAGGGCGACTTCTACGTCCTGTGCCCCGACAACGAGACCACCCGCGCCCAGGACGAGCGCCGGATCGCGTGGGCGGCCGGCGACATCATCGAGAACCGCCCGGCGCTCTCACGCTGGCACCCGGATCATGCGGAAGCGTTCCAGCGGGCGATGGAGGGGTAGGCGCGCGAAGACGCGACCCGGCGTCGGATCGTCCACGACGAAAGCCCGGTGCGGGGCCGCACCGGGCTTTCGCTCGCTTCAAGCACGCTCAGCGCCGAGACCTGACTCGGCCGTCAGGCCGGGATGGCGGCGGCGAGCGCCGCGCTCGGGGGAGTCTTCGGGCGCGGCATCACGCCGACCGGGCACGGCGGCGGGTCGTCGTCGTCGTCGTGCCGCCTCGGGCGGACGTAGCGATGCAGGTCCGTGAGACGCCGCAGGCGGCGCGGTGCTCGCGGCGCTCGGCGAGCTCGACCGGGAGGTCCGGCGGACGGGGCCTCCGG
>NZ_VRUX01000868.1:0-1365 GCF_008039885.1 Methylobacterium sp. WL103 | reverse complement strand
GAGGCGATCCTGCCGCTCCGGCGAGGCTCCGACGGCCGCCTCGGGGTCGGCGCCGGACCGGGCGGGCGGCCGGTCGCGGTCACCGTCAACATCGCGACGCCGGACGCGGCCTCGTTCCGCAAGTCCGAGGCGCAGGTCACCGCGAGCCTCGCCCGCGCCGTGGCCCGCGGCCAGCGCGCGCTGTGAGAGCGTACGCCACGACCGGAGGAGAACCGATGCCGGACGATTTCCACGAGGTGTCCTTTCCCCTCGACGTCGCGCTGCGCGGCAGCGGCGGCCCGACCCGGCTGACCGAGATCGTCACGCTCGCCTCGGGGCGAGAGCACCGCAACAGCCGCTGGGCCGATTCCCGGCGCCGCTACGACGCCGGCTTCGGCATCCGCTCGCTCGACACGCTCCACGCGGTGCTGAGCTTCTTCGAGGAGCGGCGCGGGCGCCTCTACGGCTTCCGCTATCGCGACCGGGTCGACTTCCGCTCCGGGCCGCCGGGCCGGGTGCCGGCGCCGACCGACCAGCGCCTCGGAATCGGCGACGGGGCGTCCCGGGCGTTCGCCCTGCTGAAGACCTACGGCACCGGGCCGACGCCCTACCGGCGGGCGATCGCCAAGCCGGTGGCCGGCAGCGTGCGGGTGGCGGTGGCCGGCGTCGAGACGCCCGCGCAACGCTTCGCCTGCGATCCCGCCACCGGGCAGGTCGTCTTCGCCGCCGGCGCCGTGCCCCCGGCGGGCGCCGTCGTCACCGCGGGCTTCGCCTTCGACGTGCCGGTCCGGTTCGACGCCGACGACCTCGTGATCAACCTCGAAGCCTTCACCGCGGGCGAGATCCCGAAGGTGCCGCTGGTCGAGATCGTGCCCTAGGGAAACTGCAACCATGCGCGACCTGCCGCCCGCCTTCGCCGCGCATCTCGCCGGCGGCGTGACGACCCTCTGCCGCTGCTGGGCCCTGCGCCGCCGCGACGGCGTCGCCCTCGGCTTCACCGACCACGACCGCGACATGACGATCGCCGGCCTGACCTACGCCGCCCGCACCGGCCTGGAGGCGGCGGAGGCCGCGGCCGAGCTCGGCTTCGCCGTCTCCGGCGGGGATGTCTCCGGCGCGCTGTCCGGGCTCGGGCTGACCGAGGCCGACATCGCCGGCGGGCTCTACGACGGCGCCGCCGTCGAGACCTGGCTGGTGGACTGGACCGACCCGGACACCCGCCTGCTCCTCGACGTGGGCACGCTGGGCGAAATCCGCCGGGCCGGCGACGCCTTCGTGGCAGAGGTCCGCGGCCTCGCCGACCGGCTCGACGCCGAGCGCGGCCGCACCTACCGCGCCACCTGCGGCGCGGACCTCGGCGACGCCCGCTGCGGCGTCGACGTGGCG
>NZ_VRUX01000867.1:0-1372 GCF_008039885.1 Methylobacterium sp. WL103 | reverse complement strand
GCCGGGCGGCGAGCCGGGATGGGGCGGGACCAGCGCCGGCGCGACGCGGTGCGCGAGGTGATCGAGAACCAGCCGACCGTGCCGGAGAACCTCCAGCACATCCATTCGGTGCTGGCCTTGTGCGGCCTGCCCTATCGCGATCCCGGCCCGGTACGGGAGTTCTCCCGCGATTACGGGCGCAACTCGCTCAACCTCGTCGCCGGCCGGCTGAAGAGCCCGGTCACCGGCGAGATGGAGCCGCAGGGCCTGCCCTACGGCCCGAAGGCGCGGCTCGTGCTGCTCCACCTCTGCACCGAGGCCGTGCGCCAGCGCAGCCCGACCATCGAGGTCGCCGATTCCCTGTCCGGCTTCATGCGCGAGATGGGGTTCGCCGTCACCGGCGGCGAGCGCGGCACGATCCGGCAGTTCAAGGAACAGCTCAACCGGCTCGCCGCCTGCTCGATGCAGATCGGCCTGTGGGACGGGCACGACCAGGCCAGCACCCTTAACGTGCCGCCGTTCCGCAGCCTCGACCTGTGGCGCCCGAGCGCGCGGGAGGGGGCGAGGGACGGGGAGGGCGCGGCCTGGTCCCGCACCGTGCAGTTCCACCAGGACTTCTACGACAACCTGATCCGGCACGCCCTGCCCGTCGACATCCGGGCGGCGCGGGCCTTCTCCGGCTCCGCGCGCAAGCTGGACCTGCTGTTCTGGGTCGGCTACCGCCTGCGCGCCCTGCAGCGACCCCTGCGGCTCACCTGGACGAACCTGCACGGGCAGTTCGGCGCCGAGAACGCCTGCATCCGCAGCTTCCGTCAGGCGTTCAAGACCGACGTCGCGCATCTGTGCGAGGTGTTTCCCAAGCTGCCGGTCGCCCTCGACGACGGCGGCATGACCCTGCAGCCGGCCGATCCCGGCATGCTCCTCGTTCCGCCCCGCAAGGGAATACGGAAGATGCAGGCAGGGAAAGAGGGAGCCGTTTAGGGAATGCCCGTGTATTCCAGCGATACGAGCTGCTCCGTCGTTGGGAACGAGTGTTCCATTCCCTGAAGCGTCGCGAGCTGCCACCGCCTCTGCATCTTCCTTCCCTCTAGGAATGATGATATTCCATCTCTTCCATTGGAAGGAAAGCGCCGGGCGTGATGGAATTGTCGGAAGCGGAGATCGAGGCGCGCCTGTCGGACCTGCGCCGTCGGCGCGAGGCCCTCGACCGCGAGATCGCCGACCACGTCCTGTATCTCGAACTCGGCCGGCGCCTGCGCGGCGCTGGCCCGGCGCCGGCCCAGTCCGAGGAGCGAGCCTCGGAGCTGCACGAACCGCCCGAGGCGGTCTCGCCGCGCGCGCCGGCCGCCATCCGAACCATGCCGGCCGCGCCTGAGCCGCCGCAGCGGGTGCC
>NZ_VRUX01000866.1:0-1373 GCF_008039885.1 Methylobacterium sp. WL103 | reverse complement strand
GTGCAGGTCTCGCCGCGGGGCGGGCGGCCCTCGAACCGCGCCGCCACCCGGTCGAGGAAGCCGGCGGCCGGACGGAAGTCGAACTTGAAGGTCGGGAACAGGTCGTGCGTCGCCCAATCGTAGTCGACGCCGGCATCGAACATGCGGTCGGTGGCGGCGAGCCGGCTCCGGATGCGCTTGCGGGCGGCGGCAAAGCCGTCCGCGACGTCGAGGCCGATCCAGGCGCAGTCGCCGGGCCGTAGCCCGCCCGCCGGGAAGGCCAGCGCCGCGGTGACCGACATCAACACGGGCCGCTGGTCGGCGGGGAAGTAGCCGTCGTCGCGCACGACCTCGGAGGCCGGCGTGTGCGCGTCGGCGTGGTCGGCGAGGTGGGACCAGACCTCGCGCTGGATCGCGGTCCACTTGCTCGCCTCGGAGGCCGGGTTGATCAGGACCACGAGGTTGCCGAGCACAGGCGGCAGCGTCTCGCCGAAGCGGTGGCGGCGCACCGCCTTGACGACGTCGTCCTGCAGCCCGGTGGCGAGCATGTTGCCGCCGAGGCTGTGCCCGGCCACGATCAGCTTGTTGTGCGCGCCCGGCGCGCTCAGCGTCGTCTCGATCGTGCGCAGCGCCGAGATCGCCCCGGGGGCGATCGCCTCGCTCACGGGCTTGCGGTCGAACAGGGTGGCCCCGGCCGACAGGCCGCCGAAGAAGCCGCCGACCGCGTCGCCGAACCAGGTCCGCAGGCCGCGCTCGTCCACGCGGGCGCCGCGCCAGCCGACGTAGATCGCCGTCACGTCCATGTCGCAGACGCTCGGGTCGTCCGGGCAGCGCTGCGCCAGGAAGCGCGCGGCGTGGGCCGCGTAGAGGCGCAGGTCCGCGACGTTGCCGTCGCCGATCCGCGCGTCGTGGCGCCAGCCGTGGACGAAGGCGATCACGTAGTGCGAGCCGTGCGCGAGGTGCTTCTTCAGGGCGTCGAGCTGGGTGATCACCGGCTTGACCATGGTGGCCGGCATGCCCTTGGCCCGCATCTCGTCGTCCATGGCGTGGCGGAGCATCGCGCTGTCGACGGCCGCGTCGCCGGCCCCTTCTCGGGAGACCAGCGCGTAGGGCTCGCCGCCCTCGGCATCCTGTTCCTGAACTACGTCGTGCTCTCCACGGACAAGGCGCGCGCCTATCGCGACCTCGACCCGAACGTCGCCGAATGCCGCGACGGTCTCGCCCGGGGCTGGACGATCCTGGCCGACACCGGGCGCGAGACCCTGCAGACGGCGATTCCGTCCGACGGCGACGGCTGGGTCGACGCCAGCGACGACGAGGGCGCCGTCGTCGCGGCGGATGCGCGATGGGGGACGCGCCTGCGCTGCGCGCTGCAGCGCCACGTCGTCCCCGCC
>NZ_VRUX01000865.1:0-1376 GCF_008039885.1 Methylobacterium sp. WL103 | reverse complement strand
GCGTGATGCGGGGCGGGCGCCTGCACCATCCCCTCGCAGGATCGGCATGCGAACGCCTCGCGCACGTGCCGGACCACCTTGAAGCGGCCGGGCACGTAATCGAGGGTCTCCGTCACGTCCTCGCCGATCCGACGCAGGACCCCACCGCAGGACGGGCAGGCGCAGGGGCCTGGATGGATCACGCTCTCGCGCGCCAGGTGATCGGGCAAGGGGCGCCGAGCCGGTCTTACGCGGGAGGCCTCGACGGCGTCGGCAACGACCGGGGCGGCAGCCAGACGCTCGGCCTCGTCGACCTCCAGCGCCTCGATGGCGAGTTCGAGTTGCTCGACGCGGGCCTTCAGCTTCTCGGACGAGACGCCGAACTGTGCACGCTTGAGACGAGCGAGTTCGCTGCGCAGCTTCTCGATGAGTGTGTTGGCGTGGACGGCTTCCCGCGCCATGCCGACGATCATGCGCTTGAGCGCATCGACGTCGTCGGGGAGTGAGCCAGGATCGAGAGCCACATCAACAGCTTACGCCGTCTGGCACAGCACGCAAGCCCGTTGCCGGCACCCGCGCGTCAGCCCGCGATGCGGGGGCGGTCCGTACGCACCGGGGTACGCCAGTCGATGCCCTCCAGCAGCATGGCGAGCTGCGCCGGCGTCAGCGCGGCAGCCGCGCCCGCCGTCGCCGGCCAGACGAAGCGACCCCTCTCCAGGCGCTTGGCGAACAGGCACAGGCCCTGGCCGTCCCACCACAGCACCTTGATCAGGTGCCCCTGCCGACCGCGGAAGACGAAGGCCTGTCCCGAGAACGGATCACGCGCCAAGTGATCCTGCACGAGACTGGCCAACCCGTCGAAGCCCTTGCGCATGTCGGTGTGGCCGGTCGCCAGCCAGACCCGCGAGCCGGAGGGAACCGGGATCATCGTCCCAGCAACGCCGCGATCACACCCTGCAGGAGCACCACGTCCGCGCCCGCCTCGGCCCGCAGCCGATGACCGCCGGCCAGCTCGATCTCGATGGCGCCGGGGCGGGGCGGCTCGTCCCGGACGGGAGGTTGCGGAGCCGGCAGCGCAAGTGGAACGAAGCTCGGGCGGGACGCCACCGGTGGCGGCGATGCTTCTGTCCGGAGAGCGCGGCGCCAGCGGAACAGCAGACTCGAATGAAGCCCGTGCCGGCGCGCCACTGCGGAGGCCGTCGTCGCCGGATCCTCCGCCTCGGCAAGGATCGCCCGCTTGTGCTCGGACGACCAGGTCCGTCGCGTTCCCGCGACGACGATGTGAGCCGTGTTCGTCATAGGTCCAGACACAGGGCCGATACAGCGCCATCCCGCGCCATCCCCTGTATCCAGACCCAGACCCTATCCGCACAAGGCAGCCGTCACCGAGCGCTTAC
>NZ_VRUX01000864.1:0-1379 GCF_008039885.1 Methylobacterium sp. WL103 | reverse complement strand
GCGCCGTCGGCGCGCCGGCGAGCGCGTCGCGGATCGGGCCGAGGCTGGCGTCGTCGGTGGCCGAGACGTGGCCCTCGTCCTGATGTCCGAAGCGGCCGGCGCGTCCCGCGATCTGGCGGATCTCGGGGTTGGTGAGCGGGCGGGTCGCCGTGCCGTCCCACTTCGCGACGGCCGAGAAGATCACGCGCTTGAGCGGCCCGAGGTTCAGGCCCATGCCGATCGCGTCGGTGGTGACCAGCACCTCGGCCTCGCGGTCGCGGAAGCGCCGCGCTTCCGCCCGCCGCACCTCCGGCGAGAGCGCGCCGTAGATGGTGGCGACGCTGCGCCCGGCCGCCACCAGCGCCTCGCGGTTCTCGTGCACGGCCCGGCGCGAGAAGGCGACGACGGCGTCCCCCGGCTGCACGGATTCGAGCGGAACGGGCTCACCGAGCGCCACCAGCGGGGTCTTGCGCACGAAGGTGACCACGTCGAGGGATTCGCCCGCGGCCTCCGCCGCTCGGCGGACATGCGAGAGCGCGTCGTCCGAGCCGCAGACGATCACGGTCCGCGCCGGAATCCCGAACAGCGCGTTGGTCCAGGCCCAGCCGCGGTCGGGGTCGGACAGCATCTGGATCTCGTCGATCACCGCGACCTCGACCGGGCGGCGCAGGTCAGCGGTCTCGATGGTGCGCGCGGTGTGGCTCGGGTCCGGCTCGCCCAGGATCTCCTCGCCGGTGACCATGCCGGCGCGCAGGCCCCGCTCCAGCAGGGCCTCGTAGTTCTCCAGCGCGAGCAGGCGCAGCGGCGCGAGGTAGGTCCCGGTCGGCGCCTTCGCCAGCATTTCGAGCGCCGCGTAGGTCTTGCCGGAATTGGTCGGGCCCATGTGGAAGACGATGCGCCGGTTCAGCCGGCGGGCGGGCACGAACTTGTCGATGTAGGAGCCGAACCCGACCCGGTCGCGCAGGCGCCGCCGTCCGGATTCCTCGCGCGCCACCACCTTCGCCCGCGTCCGCACGGTCTTCAGGGTGTCGAGGATCGCGTGGGCGAGGTTCGGGGAGGGCGTGAAGACGCGGGCGCGCAGCGACCGGTCGAGGTGGGCGATGTAGGTGGGCGCGTCCGCCCCGATCTCGTGGAGGTCGTCGCGGATCTGGTCGCGCAGGCGCGCCACCGTCCGGTGGAGCGTGCGCGCGAACCCGGCCGCGGTCTCGGCAAGCGCCGCCCGCAGGTCGTCGAGCCGCCAGGCCGGATCGTTGCCGAGCGCCATCTCCTCCAGGATCTCGGCCGCCGCCTCGCCCGGCGGCGCGTCGAGGCGCAGGTCGAGGCGGCCGTCGTCGAGGAGCGGCAGGCTCACCCGGAGATGCCAGGCGAGGGCGCCGTCCCGCGCCGGCTCGGCCCGGAGC
>NZ_VRUX01000863.1:0-1379 GCF_008039885.1 Methylobacterium sp. WL103 | reverse complement strand
GCGCTCGACCGCCTCGCCGGCGTGCCGCTGCCCAAGGTCGGCTACCTGTTCGGCTGACGCTTCTCCGCGTTCGTCGCGGGCGGCGGCGCGGCCCGGATTTGCTTCGGCGCCGAGGCGCTTTAAGAGACCGGCCCAACGGGGCGAGGCCCCGATCCACGGGACGCCAGCGCCATGATCATCGACAACATCTCGATCGGCAAGAATCCGCCGCACGACGTCAACGTCATCATCGAGGTGCCGCTCGGCGGCGAGCCGATCAAGTACGAGATGGACAAGGAGGCCGGCGCGCTCGTCGTGGACCGCTTCCTCTACACCCCGATGTTCTACCCGGGGAATTACGGCTTCATCCCGCACACCCTGTCCGGCGACGGCGACCCCTGCGACGTGCTCATCGCCAACACCCGCGCCGTGCTGCCGGGCGCGATCATGAGCGCGCGCGTGGTCGGCGTGATGGTGATGGAGGACGAGGGCGGCGAGGACGAGAAGATCATCGCCGTGCCCTCGCGCCACCTGACCAAGCGCTACGACCGGATCGAGAACTACACCGACCTGCCCGAGATCACGATCGAGCAGATCCAGCACTTCTTCGAGCACTACAAGGATCTCGAGCCCGGCAAGTGGGTCAAGTTCGTGCGCTGGGGCGACAAGACCGAGGCCCACCGCCTGATCCAGGAAGGCATCGACCGCGCCACCAAGGCCAAGGGCTGAGCTGCAAAGGCCTGAGGGAGTTCCGCGCGGCCTGATTCGAAGGCCGCGCGCCTCCTCCCTCCCCCCGCAGACGGGCTCCCGTAGTCACACATGTCGTCACGGCCTCGGACGACCCGCGGGTTCCCCTCTCCCCGCGGGCGGGGAGAGGCCTGCACGGACCTCGTCGTCCGTGCGGGAAGCGAAGGCGAAGCCGCAGCGGCGGTGAGGGGGAGCTTCCGAAAGAGCCACGTCCGGCGTCGCCCCCTCACCGTCGGCTGCCGCCTCGCTTTGCCGACGACGAGGTCGGCAAAGCCCTCTCCCCGCATGCGGGGAGAGGGGATGCGCGTAGAGTGCATCGCCAGAAGCCGGGATGTCTGAATTCCGTCGGCAGAGCGGCGGGGAAACCGAGCGCGTTACCGCCACGACCTGAGGCGCCTCACAGCGCCTCGCCGCGCAGCAGCCGCGGTTGGGTGCCGCGCGAGGCGGCGGCCTCGCCGACGAAGAAGCGCTTGAGGCCGGGCAGTCGGTCGACGAGGCCGAGGCCCAGGTCGCGGGCGATGCGGACCGGCAGGGCGTCGTTCGAGAACAGGCGGTTGAGGCCGTCGGTGGCCGCCGCCATCGCCAGCGTGTCGAACCGGCGCGCCCGCTCGTAGGCGACGAGCACGTCGGCCGCGCCCGGATCGAGCCCGAGG
>NZ_VRUX01000862.1:0-1379 GCF_008039885.1 Methylobacterium sp. WL103 | reverse complement strand
GCGCCGCCACCGCGGCCGTCGACCCGGCGGCCCTGCCCGGCAACCGGCCGTCCGATCCCGCGAGCCTCCCCCTCGTCACCGATCCGGGCGAGCGCCGCGGCGAGATGCTCTACCGGTCCTTCGGCCGGCATTCCGACAAGATCTCGGCCATCGGCATGGGCGGGTTCCACCTCGGCAAGAGCGCGGTGACGGACGACGAGGCGACGCGGCTGATCCACCAGGGGATCGAGCGCGGCATCACCTTCATGGACAATTGCTGGGACTACAACGAGGGCCGCTCCGAGCTGCGCATGGGCGCGGCGCTGCAGGACGGCAGCCGGCGCGACAAGGTGTTCCTGATGTCCAAGATGGACGGGCGCACCAAGGAGGAGGCGACGAAGCAGATCGACGCCTCGCTGCACCGCCTGCGCACCGACCGGATCGACCTCGTCCAGCACCACGAGATCCTGCGCTACGACGACCCCGACCGGGTCTTCGCCGAGGGCGGCGCGATGGAGGCCTTCGTCGAGGCCAAGAAGGCGGGTAAGCTGCGCTACATCGGCTTCACCGGCCACAAGGACCCGCGCATCCACCTGCAGATGCTGGAGGTCGCCCACGAGCGCGGGTTCCAGTTCGATTCGGTGCAGATGCCGCTCAACGTCATGGACGCGCATTTCCGCTCGTTCGGCCACCTCGTGCTGCCCTACCTCGTCCAGAACGGCATCGCGGCGCTGGGCATGAAGACCTTCGGCGACGGCGTCATCCTGAAGAGCGACGCGCCGATCGAGCCGATCGAGTACTTGCATTTCGGCCTCAACCTGCCGGTCTCGGTGCTGATCACCGGCATCCAGAGCCAGCGCGACCTCGATCAGGCCTTCGAGGCGGTGAAGACGTTCCGGCCGATGGACAAGGCGGCGGTGGCCGAGTTGCTCGGGCGCAGCCGGCCCTACGCGCTGGAAGGCAAGTACGAGCTGTTCAAGACCAGCGCGACCTTCGACGGCACCGCCAAGAACGCGGCGTGGCTCGGGGAGGACGTCCCGGGGGTGAAGACCCTCGCCCCGACGATGGAGTGATTTTTGCCAGGGTGTCGGTGACCGCTGGCGCCCGCCGCCTATCCCTTCGATGATCGATCCGACCCTACCGTCAGGACACACCATGAAGCGCCTCGCCGCCCTCGCACTTCCCGCCCTCGTCCTGCTGCCGCAGGCGGCATTCGCCCATCCCGGCCACGGCGAGGCCGCGGGCCTCGTCCACGGCTTCCTGCACCCGGTGAGCGGGGCCGACCACGTCCTCGCTATGGTCGCGGTCGGGCTGCTCGCGGGCCTGCGGGGCGGACGGGCCCTGTGGGCGCTGCCGGCCTCCTTCCTCGCGCTGATGGCGGTGGGCGCGGGGCTCGGCAT
>NZ_VRUX01000861.1:0-1380 GCF_008039885.1 Methylobacterium sp. WL103 | reverse complement strand
CGGTCGCCGAGGACGAGACCATCCCGACGATGCCGCCCACCGCCGCCTCGAAGTCGTCGGCCATCTGGCGCATCCCGGCCTTGCGCTGCGCCTCCGCCGCCAGCCGCGCGTCCGCCGTCTCCGCCTCCAGCTTGCGCGTGCGGATCAGGTTCTCCTTGAACACCTGGACCGCCGACGCCATCGCGCCGATTTCGTCGCGGCGGGCGCCGTACGGCACCGCGATCTCGGCCTGGCCTGCGGCCAGCCCCGACATCACGCAGGTCATCGCCTGGATCGGTCGCGAGACGCGCAGGAGGCTGAACGCCGCGGCGGCGCAGGCCGCGACGAGCGCCAGGACGATGGCGCAGTAGGTCGTCGCCGTCGCGGCATCGATCTGAGCCATGGCGGCCGCCGCATCCCTGCGGGCGCCGACCTCGTTGTAGGCGACGACGCGGTTCAGCGCGTCGCGGGCGTTGTCGTACAAGTTCGCGTTGTCGGGGCTGCCGATCAGCGCCGCCGCCTCCGACATCAGTCCCGCCTCGGCCAACTGCATGGATTCCACGGTGGCCGCATCGTACTTGTTCCAGGACGCGACGAACGCGTTGTAGATCGAGCGCTCGTCCTCGCCGGAGATCAAGGTCTCGTAGGACTTGCGCGTCGCCTCGAACTCGGCCGCCGACGTCGCGAGCAGCTTGCTGTCCTCGGCGAAGGCGGTCGCCGACTTCGTGGGCGTCAGGAGGCGCAGATGCTTGATGCGGATGTCGGCTTCGGCGGCCTTGACGTTGTTCGCCGCGACGACGGAGGGCAGCCAGTTGCTGGAGATCGCGTCGACGGACGTGCCGATGCTCGACAGCTTCGCAAGCGAGACGACGCCTTGTCCGGCGCTGATGAGTGCAAGGAAGCCGAAGGCGGCGCCGAGCGAGGCTTTGAGGGAGACGTGCAAGCGCATTGTCCGAACCTGCGCGGGACGACCGGGGCGGCGCGCCGCGCGCACAACCGCTGGATGAGAAAGCGGTTCAACGCGTTAAAAAACCCGTGCCGACCGCCGGTTTCAGAGACCATCACGCTGCATTCAAAAGGTGCACCGTGCTTAATGCATCGACATCGATCGATATGTTTCCGATGATCGCTGAGCCCATGAACGGATGTGCCGGAAACGACGCGCGTCCTGATGGAGCGTTGCTTGAAACGGCCCCTGACGCGCGCACGCGGTGGGACGCGTCAGGGGCCGTCTGCATGGTCGCCCGGGTGCAAAGACCAGCTTCTCTTTGACGGCGCACCCCGCATCGAGGCCGGTCGACCGACCCGGCGCGTCGCGCTAGGCTCGGGTGATGACGGAGGCGCTGCATCCGCGCCCCGCGGCCGGGGCCGACGCGACCCATGCGGCGGTCGCGCGTCAGC
>NZ_VRUX01000860.1:0-1384 GCF_008039885.1 Methylobacterium sp. WL103 | reverse complement strand
GCCCTCGTAATCCTTGTTCTCGTCGTCTCCGGCCACCGCGTCGGCCGCACGCGCGTAGCCGAGCCAGGCCTGGATGTCGGACGGGTCGCCGAGATCCAGGGCGGCCGGGGGGAGTGGCGCCCGGCGCTCGAAGCCTACGCCGCGAGCCTGGCCCTCAACGACGTGGCCGCGGTGCGCGAGGCCTACGAGACGATGCGCGCCGAGCACGGCTTCCGCATCCTCGACTACAAGGTCGACGCGGACGCCGCCGCCCCGCGGGTGTGCTTCACCTTCTCCGAGCCGGTCGCGGCCAGGACCGACTTCGCCCCCTTCGTCGCGGTTTCGGGCGCGACCAACGCCGCGGTCACGGCGGAGGGCGCGCAGGTCTGCGTCGACGGCTTGAAGCACGGCGGCTCCTACGCCTTCGTCGTGCGCCAGGGCCTGCCCTCCTCGGTCGGCGAGGTGCTGCTGAAGTCGGCCGACTACGAGGTCTACGTCCGCGACCGCGCCCCCCAGGTGCGCTTCACCGGCCGCAACTACGTCCTGCCCCGCACCGGCCAGGCGGGGGTGCCGCTGGTCTCGGTCAACGCCCCGAAGCTCGACGTCGAGGTGCTGCGCATCGGCGACCGCGGCCTGCTGCCGTCCCTGCGATCGGAGGAGTTCCTGGGCCAGCTCAACGGCGCCACCGCCCGGACCATCGCCGCGGAGAAGGGCGTCCAGGTCTGGAAGGGCACCCTCGATACCGCCAAGGCCGAGGTGAACCAGGAGGCGGTCACCGCCTTCCCGGTGCTGCAGGCGGTCGGCAAGCTCGAGCCCGGCCTCTACGTGATGCTGGCCCAGCCCTCCGGCGCCGTCGCGTCGTCCGAGGGCGAGGACGGCTACGAAGCGAAGGCGACGCAGTGGTTCGTGGTCTCCGACCTCGGGTTGACCGCCTTCAAGGGCCGCGACGGCGTCCACGTCTTCGCGCGCTCGCTCGCCGCCGCCACGGTGGTGCCGAACGCCGAGATCCGCCTCGTCGCCCGCAACAACGAGGTGCTGGCCACCCGCCGCACCGACGAGAGCGGGCATGCCGCCTTCGATCCGGGGCTCGCCCGCGGGGAGGGTGGCGCGGCGCCGAGCCTCGTGGTGGCGCAGGTCGGCGACGATTACGGCTTCCTCGACCTCAACCTCGCGGCCTTCGACCTCACCGACCGCGGCGTGAAGGGCCGGGCCGACGCCGGCGCGATCGAGGCCTACGTCTTCCCCGAGCGCGGGGTCTACCGCTCCGGCGAGACCGTGCAGATCACCGCCATCCTCCGCGACGGGCAGGGCAAGGCGGTGCCGAGCCTGCCGCTGACCCTGGTGGTCAAGCGCCCCGACGGCGTCGAGTACCGCCGCGTCTCGGTGGCCGACCAGGGCCTGGGCG
>NZ_VRUX01000085.1:0-11542 GCF_008039885.1 Methylobacterium sp. WL103 | reverse complement strand
CACGAGCGCCGCGCGGTGCGGCGCCCGCACGGCGCTCGTGACCCACGATGCGGCGACCGTCGGCGCGATGTCCTGCAACCCGGCGATCGGCGGCCTCGGCAAGGGCCATCTCGTGCGCGAGGTGGATGCCCTCGACGGCCTGATGGGCCGAGTGGCGGATGCGGCCGGCATCCAGTTCAGGCTGCTGAATCGGAGAAAGGGGCCGGCGGTGCGTGGCCCCCGCACCCAGGCCGACCGGAAGCTCTACGGGTCGGCGATGCAGGCGGCGGTCGCCGAAACCGAAAACTTGACGGTGCTCGCGGGCGCTTGCGAGGATCTGACGGCTCGCGACGGCCGCGTCGCCGGCATCGTTCTCGGTGACGGGCGGCGGCTCCGCTGCGGCGCGGTGGTGCTCACCACCGGCACGTTCCTGCGCGGGCTGATCCATATCGGCCCGGTCCAGATTCCGGCTGGCCGCGTCGGCGAGGCGCCGGCAATTGGGCTGGCGCAGACCCTGGACCGTCTCGGCTTCCGGCTCGGCCGCCTGAAGACCGGTACGCCGCCGCGGCTGGATGGCCGCACGATCGACTGGTCGGCCATGGAGATGCAGGAGGCCGACGCCGAGCCTGTGCCGTTCTCTGCGCTGACCGATCGGATCACCAACCCGCAGATTCGCTGCGGCATCACCCGCACGACGCAAGCCGTCCATGACCTGATCCGCGACAACCTGCACCTATCGCCAATGTATTCCGGGGGGATCAGCAGCCGCGGCCCGCGCTACTGCCCCTCGATCGAGGACAAGGTGGTACGCTTTGGCGATCGCGAGGGCCATCAGATCTTCCTGGAGCCGGAGGGGCTCGACGACCCGACGATCTACCCGAACGGCATTTCGACCGCGCTGCCGGAGGCCGTGCAGCATCGGCTCATCGCGCTGATCCCGGGCTTGGAGGCGGCGCGGATCCTGCGGCCGGGCTACGCCATCGAGTACGATTATGTCGACCCGCGCGAGCTCGATGCCGGGCTTCAAGCCAAGCGCCTGCCGGGCCTGCTGCTCGCCGGACAGATCAACGGCACCACCGGCTACGAGGAGGCGGCGGGGCAGGGGCTGGTTGCCGGGATCAATGCCGCGCGGATTGCCGGGGGCGCAGCGGTCACGACTTTCGACCGGGCGGAATCCTATCTCGGCGTGATGATCGACGACCTCGTCACCCATGGGGTAAGCGAGCCCTACCGCATGTTCACCTCGCGCTCGGAGTATCGCCTCTCCCTGCGGGTAGACAACGCCGACGAGCGGCTGACCCCGCGTGGGCAGGCGCTTGGCTGCGTCGGGACCCGGCGGGCGGCGCACTTCTCCGCCTCGCAGGCCGAACTCTCGGCCGTGCGGGCTCGGCTCGACGCATTGAGCCTGACGCCGACCCAGGCGCAATGTTACGGCGTCGCGCTCAACCAGGACGGCATCCGCCGCAACGCGTTCCAGCTCCTGTCCTACCCTGATCTCGACTGGCCCCGGCTCGCGGCGGTCTGGCCCGAGCTGAACGCCGTCTCCCCGCGCATCGCCGAACGGCTCCAAACGGACGCCACCTACGCCGTCTACCTCGACCGCCAGAACGCCGACATCGCCGCCTTCCGGCGCGACGAGGCGGTGCGTCTGCCCGTGCGCCTCGATTACGGACGGATCGCCGGGCTCTCCAACGAGATGCGGATCAAGCTCGAGACCGTGCGGCCTGGCACGTTGGGCCAGGCGGCGCGGATCGAAGGTGTCACCCCGGCGGCACTGACGTTGCTGGCGGCGCACGCGCGGCGGGGCGATACGACCGGTGTGGGCGCCTGATGGCAGGCTCGAACGATCGCGACAGCGTCCTCGCCACGGCGGATGTTTCACGTGAAACAGCGCAAAAGCTCGATCTTTACGTGGCGCAGCTGGTGCGCTGGCAGACGATCAAGAACCTCGTCGGGCCGGCGACGCTGGCCGAGGTCTGGACGCGGCACATCGCCGACGCGCTGCAGCTGCTCGATTTGATGCCGGAGGCGCGCACGTGGCTCGATCTCGGGTCCGGCGCCGGCATTCCAGGGTTGATCCTGGCGATCGCCGGGCCGCCAGGCATCCGTGTGGATTTGGTCGAGAGCAACGCGCGCAAATGCGCCTTCCTCACCGAGGCGGCGCGGGTCACCGGTGCGTCGGTGCGGGTACACAATGCCCGGATCGAGGCTGTGATCAGCGATCATCGCGGGGTCGACGTGGTCTGCGCCCGGGCACTCGCCCCCCTTGACCAACTTCTCGCCTGGACCGAGCCGCTGTTGAAAACGGGCACCACCGGGCTGTTTCCGAAGGGTCGCGAGGCTGCTGCGGAATTGACCGATGCCGCGGCGCGGTGGACAGTCGGTCACGAGCTTGTCCCGAGCCGAACCGAGTCGGCCGCCCGGATCGTCCGCGTCACCGCCCTCGCGTCCAAAAGCTCGTAGATCCGATATCCGTCGCGCATACGCGACGCGCACCGATCCGTCACTCCGAGAGCCCAGGTCAGCCAGGCCCCCATGACAAGCGACGCGATTCCCAATCCTGCGGCCGAGGCTCCGGCGCGGCCACTCAGGGTGCTGGCGTTGGCCAACCAGAAGGGCGGCGTCGGCAAGACCACGACGGCGATCAATCTCGGCACGGCGCTCGCCGCCATCGGCGAACAGGTGCTGGTGATCGACCTCGACCCGCAGGGGAACGCCTCGACGGGCTTGGGCATCGACCGCCGGGCGCGCCGCGTCTCCACCTACGAGGTGATGGCGGGCGAGGCTTCGCTGGCGCAGGCGGTGGTGCCGACCGCCGTGCCGCGGCTGTCGGTGGCGCCCTCGACCATGGACCTGCTCGGGCTGGAGCTGGAGCTGGCTTCGCTGCCCGACCGGGCGCACCGCCTGCGCAACGTGCTGAAGGGCCTTCGCGATTCGAACACCACGCGCGACGTCAGCTACGTGCTGATCGATTGCCCGCCCTCGCTGAACCTGCTGACCATCAACGCGCTCGCTGCCGCCGACGCCGTGCTGGTGCCGCTGCAATGCGAGTTCTTTGCGCTGGAGGGCCTGAGTCAGCTGCTGCGTACCGTCGAGCAGGTGCGCGGCGCGCTGAACCCGAAGCTGACGATCCAGGGCATCGTGTTGACGATGTTCGATCCGCGCAACAACCTGTCGACGCAGGTGGTGGCGGATGTCCGCGGCTTCATGGGCGAGAAGGTCTACGAGACCATGATCCCCCGCAACGTCCGCGTGTCGGAGGCGCCCTCGCACGGCAAGCCCGTGCTGCTGTACGATCTGAAATGCGCGGGTTCGCAGGCCTACCTGCGGCTCGCCTCTGAGGTGATTCAGCGGGAGGGCCGGGTGCCGGCTGCGGCGTGAGGGAAAGCGCCTGTCCCATCAGGCGACCTTATCCTGAGGCGCCTGCGTGAGCGGGCTTCGAAGGAGAACTCCAGGCGGCGGGCGATCCCTGGAAGTCTCCTTCGCGGGCTCCGCTGCACTCCGCCACCTCAGGATGAGGGGCGTGGGTGGGGTTTTGCGAAGACGAGTACGAAGCGTGCGTAACGGAGTGAATGGGTGAGCGGAATGGCGGACGAGGTGGCACGGCCCCGGCTGGGGCGTGGGCTCGCAGCCCTGATCGGCGATTTCGGCGATGCGGGCAACGATGCGGGCAAGGTGCAGCCCCAGCGCAAGGTCGCTGTCGAGTTCCTACGACCGAACCCCCGCAACCCGCGCCGCAGCTTCAGCGAGGCCGACCTCGACGAGCTCGCCGCCTCGATCCGCATGCGCGGCATCATCCAACCGATCGTGGTGCGGGCACTCGGCGAGGTGCCGGGCACGTTCGAGATCGTGGCCGGCGAGCGCCGCTGGCGCGCCGCCCAGCGCGCCGGGCATGACGAGGTGCCGGTGGTCGTGGTCGAGATCGACGACCGCGCCTCCCTCGAATTCGCTATCCTGGAGAACATCCAGCGCGCCGACCTCAACGCCATCGAGGAGGCCTCGGGCTACGAGCGCCTGATGAGCGAGTTCTCCTACACCCAGCGCGAACTGGCCGAGATCCTGGGCAAGAGCCGTAGCCATCTCGCCAACACCCTGCGCCTGCTCAACCTGCCGGCGAAGGTGCAGGAGCGTCTGGTCGCGGCCGAGATCACCGCCGGCCATGCCCGCGCGCTCCTCGGCGTGCGCGCGCCCGAGCTGGTGGCCAAGCGCATCGTCGAGGAAGGGCTGACGGTGCGCGACGTCGAGGCGATCGCGGCCTCCGAGCAGCAGGCCGACGACGTGCCGCGTCCTGGCCGACCGCGAGGCCTGACCGAGAAGACCGCCGAGGTGCGTTCGCTGGAGAGCCGCCTCGCCCTGGCGCTGGGCCTTGGCGTGACCCTCAAGGCGAAGTCGCCTGAGGCCGGCGAGATCCGCATCCGCTACGGCACCGCTCAGGAGTTCGAGGATCTGTGCCGCCGCTTCCAGGTGCCGGACGCCGGCTGACCGCCGAGGCCGGGCGGCTGGATTATCGCGGCGTCCGAATCTTTTGTCTGTGCGTCCGCCCGGACGGCTTCAGCGCGCGCTTGCCTTGAAGCACGCCTGCGTCTCTCCTTAGAAGCCAGCCGCGCCCTCGCGCGGCGGCCGCTCGATTTCGCGCGCCGATCACCGATCTTAAGACTCGCGCCGGGTTCATCCGTCAGGCACTCGACCCGTCCGCACCTATCGGCCGTCTTCGATCGCCACCGCGGACGGCGCAGACCCTTGGCTTCTACGGACATCCCATGCCCCGCCTCCGCACCGCCCTCCTCGCCGCCGGCCTGTTCGCGCTTCCCGGCGCCGGGCTCGCGCAGACGAACCCCCTGCGCGAGGTGCTGAAGCTGAACTGCACCGGCGACTACCTCGAGCATTGCAGCGAGCATCCGCCCGGCGGCCCGGCGGTCGAGGCCTGCTTCCGCGCCAACCTGAAGAAGCTCTCCCCCGACTGCGCGTCGGCGATCACGCGCTACAAGCGCGAGACGAAGGTCAGGCACTGACTTCCCGAGACTCGCTGAGCGGTGAGATCGGAGATGACCGGTGGCCGAGACGATCGAAGACGTGAAGTGCCTGGTGGTGCCGGCCCTCGTGGTGGCCGGAGGCCTCGGACTGGACCGGCTGCCACGCTCACGTGCGCCGTGATGGGCCGCCGGGTCGCGGTAGCCGAATCGACTGCGGGGTGCCCCGAGTTGGTCGCCACGGCGATGTGCATCCCCTCACCCGCACAGGGGAGAGGGAAGAGCGGCGCGCTTGACCGGCCTCGTGCGCACGCCGTCGGCCGATGGCTGTGGGGTCGCATTCTCATCACGCGAGCCGACGTCCACCGCGCTTGAAGATGTTCTAGCGCCGCCGCGCCGCCTGCGTCGCGATCCGCAGCAGAGCGGAGGAGGCGTGGGCGTGGGCCAGCCCCGGATCGGAGCGGCGGCAGGCCAGGATCGCCTCCTGGATGATCTGCACCGCCTGGCGAAGGGCGTTCGGGCTCCAGCGGGCGAGCTGGGTCTCGATGCTGCCCTTGCGCTTGAAGTGCAGGCCGCGCCAACTCGCGACCACCAGGCTCGGCGCCTTGTCGCCCCCCTCGATTCGGACGGCGAGCAGCTGCAGGGCGTGGCGCAGGCCGGAGCCGAGCATCGCCGACGGATCGAGGCCCTCGTGCCGGAAGCGGCGGATGTCGCGCTCCACCACGTCGCCCTGGCCCGCGAAGGCGGCGTCGATCAGGGTGTTGAGCTGGCTGCCGGCGACGTCGCTCACCACCGCCTCGACGTCGTCGAGGCCGACGCTTCCTTTTTCGGCTGCATAGAGCGCGAGCTTCTCGATCTCGGCGAGGCTCGCCCGGCGGTCGCCGCCCAAGCTCTCGGCCAGCAGCGTGCGGGCGTCGCGGTCGATGCGCAGGCCGCGTCCCTCCAGGGTGCGGTCGATCAGGTCGGCGATCGCGCGGGCGTCGTCGGCGTAGCACGGGATCGCCAGCGCCTTGGCCGACTTCTCGCACAGGGTGCGCAAGGGGGCGGCCTTGGCCAGGTCGCCGGCCTCGATCACGATGCGCGTGCCATGGATCTCGCCCTTGAGCAGCGCCTCGACCGCGGGCGCGATCGGGCGGCTCGTCGGCCGCACCCAGATCGCGCGCTTGTCGCCGAACAGCCCGACGGTGCCGGCCTCGTCGACCAGCCGGCCGGGATCGCCGGCGAGTGCGTCGCCGTCGATCCGCACCAGCGCGAACGGGTCGCCCGGATCGGTGACGAAGCCCTCGGCGAGCTGCTTGGCGCGCTCGGCGACGAGCCCGGTATCGGGGCCGAACAGCAGGATCACGGGCGTGCGCGGGTCCGGCCCGCGCCGCAGCAGCCCCTCGATCTCACCGGCCTTGACCGCGGTCACGCGAGGTCTCCGGTGCGCCGAGGCGTCCGGGCGGAGCGCTCCGACTGAAGCGACTTCACGGCTTGGCCGAGAGCACCGAGGCGAGGCGGGTCTTGATCTGGTCGGCGAGGACCGAGGCGAGGCGGATCTCGGCGTCGCGGGCGGCGCGCAGGGAGGCGAAGCGCTGCACCGAGCGGTCGTAGGTGGCCGTCGAGGTCGCCACGCCCTCGGTGATGATCTTGGTGCCGTCGAGGTTTTCCAGGCTGTACTTGACCACGCCGACGATGGTGCCGGCCTCGGCGCGGCCCGTGGTGGTCGAGACGATCGGCGTCTGCACCGACTCGCTGCCCTGGAGCTTGAGCCGGTAGCGCTTCGGCCCGGGCTGGCCGGAGCCGTCGAGCGCGAAGATCAGCTCGCTTCGCAGGTAGTGCCCGATGCGCTCCTGGTCGCGCGCCATCGCGATGTCGTCGACCTGGATGCCGGCGAGCAGCGCTGGCAGCGATTCGCCCGACGCCGTCGGCCCGTAGAGCGGGCGGAAGCAGGCCGAGAGGTTCAGCGCCAAGCCCGCGACGCAGGCGAGCCGGGCCGCCCGCATCGCGGCGCGTGCCGCCGCGGTCCCGATCGTTGTGTCCGCCATCCGCCTCATCAGCCCGCCACCGTCCGCCACCGTCTCGAGTTCTTTAGCGCGAGCGAACGGCCCGGCGCCACGACCCTACGACGGTTCCCTTACGATTCGTCTGCGGCGGGAGTTGGATGGGCCTTCGGCCCGGGATGTCGACGGCCGGAGCCGCCGACGGGTTTCGGGCGGGCATTCGTCAGGGGCGGTAGCGGGCGCCGGCTCGGATTGTTGGAAGCCAGACGCCAGCACGCCGCGGGCGCGCTCCAGCGCCTCCCAGGCCGACAGGTCGTGGATCGCTGGGATCGTCACCTCTTCCTTGCGGTCGAACCCGACCAGGGCGGCGTCGACCAGGGCGTCGACGTCCATGACGCCGGGAATCCGGTTCACGTCGGCGCCGGCATGCTCCCACAGCTCCGTCCGGGTGGCGGCCGGCACCACGGCCTGGACGTAGACGCCCCGCGGGCCGACCTCGGCGGCCAGGCCGCGCGAGAAGGTCAGCAGGTAGGACTTGGTCGCGGAATAGATGCCGGGAACAGGTCCGGGATGAAGGCCAGGGCCGAGGCGATGTTGACGATGGCGCCCGCGCCGCGCGCGGCCATGCCGGTGGCGGCGACCGAAGCCAGCATCGTCGGAGCCGTGACGTTGAGCCTGAGCAGGCGGTCCATCGCCGCGAGGTCGGCCCCGACGACGCCTCCGGGCAGGGTCGAGCCCGCGTTGTTCACCAGGATGTCGATCGCGGCGCCAGTCCGAAGGCGTTCGGCGACCGCCTCGAGGGCCGAGGCGTCGGTGAGGTCGGCCGTGAGCGCCGCGATGTCGGCGTCGTCGGCGATCTCCCACAGCGCCACGCCGTAGCTACCCGCCGGGTCGATCACCGGGCCGTGGGCGACGATCAGGCGCTGCTCGCGCAAGTCCGCCTGCCATTCGCCGTGCTGCTGGAACAGCGCCTTCTCATGCTCGGTGATGGTGGGCAGGAAGTCGTCGCGGGGCGGCACCCACTTCGTCAGGTAGGCCTTCATTGCGTCTCTCCTCGTCGGGTGTTTCGAGATCGATCAGGCCATCTTCCGCAGGACGTTGACGAACCTGCGCGAGAAGCCGGTGAAGGGCGGGTAGACCATCGAGGCGCCGGAGAAGCGCGACTGCACGAAGACCGGCTTCTCCTTGGAGAAGGTCTTGAAGCCATACTCGCCGTGGTAGTGGCCCATGCCGGAGGCGCCGACGCGGCCGAAGGGCAGCTTCTCCTGGAGGTAGTGGACCATCGCGTCGTTGATGCAGACACCGCCGGAGATCGTCTGGGCGAGCACCGTCTTCTGCTTGGCGCGGTCGTTGCCGAACCAGTAGAGCGCCAGCGGCCGGTCGCGCGCGTGGATGAAGGCCAGCGCCGCCTCCAGGGTGTCGGCGGTGACGATGGGGGCAGGATCGGCCCGAAGATCTCCTCCTGCGTCACCGCGATCGCGGGCGTCGCGTCGAGGATCAGCGTCGGGGCGATGGTGCGTCGGTCGTCGCCCGCCGACCCGACGGTGACCACCGTCGCGCCCTTGATGCGGGCGTCCTCGATCGGGCCGCGCAGGCGGTCGGCGTGGCGGTCGCTGACGATGGTGTTGTCGTCGGCGTTGCCCGCGACCGTGGGGTATTGCATGGCGATCGCCGCCTTCATGGTCTCGACGAAACCGGCCTGGATGGCGCACGGCATCAGCGCGTAGTCGGGCGCGATGCAAGTCTGGCCGGCGTTGAGGAACTTCGAGAAGGTCAGGCGCTCGGCGGTCTTCGTCAGGTCGGCCGACGGATCGATGATCGTCGGCGACTTGCCGCCCAGCTCCAGCGTCACCGGCGTCAGGTTGCGCGCGGCCGCCTCGGCGACCTTGCGGCCGACCGGCGTCGAGCCGGTGAACAGCAGGTGGTCGAAGGGGAGCGCCGAGAAGGCGCTGGCGACCTCGGCGCCGCCCGTCACGACCGCGACCTCGTCGGCGTCGAAGTACTCGGCGACCTTGGCCTTGAGCAGAGCGCTCAGGCGGGGCGTCAGCTCGGACGGCTTGATCAGGGCGCGGTTGCCGGCGGCGAGCGCCGCGACGAGGGGGCGAGGGCGAGCTGGAGCGGGTAGTTCCAGGGCGCGATGATGCCGACGACGCTGAGCGGCTGGGGGATCACCTTCGCGGTGCCGGGACGCCACGCCATCTCGACGCCGATGCTGCGGGGCTTCGACCAGCGCGCGAGGCGTTTGCGCGCGTGCCGCACCGCGGCGATCACCGGGGTGATCTCGGCCATGACCGTGACGAGGTCCGGACCGGTGCCGAAGTCCGCCGAGATCGCGGCGGCGAACGCGGCGCCGTGCTGGTTCAGCATCGCCTCAATGCGGTTCAGCCGGTCGACGCGGATCGAGCGCGGCGGGTTCATGTCGAGGAGGAACGCCGCCTTCTGCGCGGCGATCGGACGTCCGGCCTCCGCTGCGGCACCGGGAGGGTTTGAGTTCTACGCCGGGTCGGTCTTTGGTGTCGTCATATTGATGGCGCCAACATATGGGGTAAGTTGGCGGCGTCAACATGAGTGGCGGACTATTTCGGGACCGATGCGGATGGCGGAACGGCGGGGACTGGGAAAAGGCTCGGCCTATCACCACGGCGACCTAAAGACGGCGCTGCGCGTCGAGGCCGAGCGCATCCTGGTCGAGCGCGGCATCGCCGAGGTCGGGTTGCGCGAGGTGGCGCGGGCGCTGGGCGTCTCGCACAATGCGCCCTACCGGCATTTCCCGAACCGGGAGGCGCTGCTGGCCGAGATCGCGGCGGGCGGATTCCAGCGGCTCGGCGCGCTCTACGAGGAGGCCATCGCTCCGGAGGATCCGACCGCGCGCGTGACCGCGATCGGTCACATGTACCTGCGCTTCGCCCTGGCGGAGCCGGCGGTGTTCCGGCTGATGATGGGCAAGGACCTCGCCAAGCCCCAGTACGTCGAGCTGAAGGCGGCGGCCGACGGGGTGTTCGCGATGGTGCGGGCCGGGGTGCTGACGGCCGGCGTGCCCGAGCCCGCCGTCGCCGAGACGCTGGCGCTGTGGTCGATGGTGCACGGGATCGCCACCCTGCTGCTCGACGACCGGATCGAGGGGCATGGCGGCCCGATCGATCCGTTCGAGGTCGTGACGACCTTCACCGCGACTTTCATGGTCGGCGTCCGCGCGAACGCGAGCCGCTCGTGACCGGTCGCCGGCGGGTTGGGCGGGCGGAGGGCGCGGGTCACGCTTCGCTCGGACGTGGCAGGGTCAGGGCCGCACCGAGACGCGAGGCGTGAACAGGTGATGGCCGCGACCCGCCTCCTCTCCGCCGACGAATTCGCCACCTGCTTTTCCGCTCCGATGCGGAACATGACGGCGACCGCGGAGGCGGTCGTCGATGTCTGGCCCTACGTCGACGCGATCGCGCTGCCGCTGGGACGCGCCACGGAGATCCTCGACGTGACCAGCGTCTACCGCGACGCGGCCGGCCGGTTCGATCAGGTGCTGATCGGGACGGATGTCGGAGACCTGTTCCTGGCCGTCGTCGTGAACCGGGCGGACCGCACCATCCACGGCCATCACCTTCTCGATCTCGCCGAGCGGTACGGCGTGCGTCGAACCTGACGCCGGCCGATCGCCGAGATGCGTTCGGCACGCGATACGATGCCGACGGCGCTCGGCGAGCGCCGTCACGGCCGTGCGATCGTCGCCATCGCTCGTCGTAGCCAGCCTCGACGCGAAGCTTGTAGGGTTGGCGCCATGACCAGGCCCCTCCTCCTTCGCCCCCTACGCAGGACGGCGAGCGACGCCGAAGCGTTCGCCCGCGCCGTTCACGACACGCAGACGGACAAGGCGGGCGATCCCTACGTCACCCACCTCGTGCGCGTCGTCGGCCGAGCCAGCGCGAAGCTCGCCGGCCTCCCCGGCATCCTCTCGGGCGAGACCGTGTGCGAGCTGCTTCAGATCGCCTGGCTCCACGACGTGATCGAGGACACGCCCTACGACGGCGACCACCTCTTGGCCGAGGGCTTCTCCGAGCGGGTCGTGCACGGCGTCACCACGCTGTCGAACCTTGCGGAGACGCCGTATCCCGACTTCATCGCGGGCATCGTCGCGCATGCCTCGCTGCCCGCCATCCTCGTGAAGCTCTCCGACAACGAGGACAACGCCGACCCGGACCGCTTGGCCAAGCTGGACGCGGCGACCCGGGCCCGGCTCCTGGCGAAGTACGAGCCGTCGACGGCGTCGCTGCGCGCGGCCGCCCGCGCGAAGGGCTGGCAGGATCGCGGACGAGCCTGAGGCCCCGGCGTCCCGGTCACGCCATCCGCGCCAGGACGTCTTCCTTCCACAACACGCGGTGCAGCACCGACATGACGACGTGGCCGAGGACGACCGCCATGAGGACGAAGCCGAGCCAATAGTGGAACAGGTCGCCCGGGATCATCATCCAGGCGATCTTCTCGTCGCGAACCGGCATCAGCGGGATGCCGTAGGGGGAGAACCCCTTGCCGGACCCGTACTGACGCAGCAGCGAGATTCCTGGCACGATCACCATCAGCGCGTAGATCAGCGCATGGCCCGCCACCGCCGCCCGCCCGGCC
>NZ_VRUX01000859.1:0-1385 GCF_008039885.1 Methylobacterium sp. WL103 | reverse complement strand
GGTGCGGGCGTAGTCCGCGCCGCGCAGCCTCGCCGCCAGCGCGAGGGCGAAATCGAGCCCGGCCGAGATGCCGGCCGCGGTGACGCGGTTCCGATCGAACACCACCCGTTCGTCCACCGGCACGGCGCCGAGCAGGGGTAGGACGGCGTCGCGCACGCACCAGTGCGAGGTCGCGCGGTATCCGGCGAGCAAGCCCGCCGCGCCCAGGATCAGCGAGCCGGTGCAGACGCTGGTGACCCAGGCGGCGCGCCCGGCGCGGTCGCGCAGGAAGGCGAGGGTCGCCAAGTCGCGCATCTGGTCGGGCGTGCCGTCGCCCCCGGGCACGAACAGCACGTCGAGGTCGCGCGGGCAGGTCTCGAAATCCGCGGTGGCGACGAGGGCGAGCCCGGTATCGCTCGCGACGGGACCGGCGGCCCGCGCCACGAGATCCAGGCTGCCGGGCGCGAGGCCTGAAAGGATCTCCTGCGGGCCGACCACGTCGAGCGCGGTCATGCCCGGATAGAGCAGCATGGCGATCCGCACCGGCCCGTCCTTCGCGACGGACCTGGGTTCGGTCGCGGCGTGGGCGACGGGGCCTCCGACGAGGGCGGTGGAGGCCAGGGCTGCGGCGACGAAGGCACGGCGATCCACCACTCTGCTCCGGTCCCACGGCGCCCTCGGCGCGTCGCGACGATATGGGGCGCTCCCTGCGAAAGGCGCGGGCTCGCGCCGATCTCCGATCTCTAGGCGGGGTGTTCCCGGTGGCGCCCGGCGCCTATGACGAAGGCCGCCATCCCAGCCGGCCGCTCGCGAGGCCGGCGCGCCAACGCAGAGGCTCGCGCATCGTGAACGCCTATTCCGGTCTCGAACGCCGCTTCGCCCGCCTCGACGCGATCGGTGACGCCGCCGGCATCCTCGGCTGGGATTCCCAGACGTTGATGCCGGACGGCGCCGCCGACGGCCGCGCCGACCAGCTCGCGACCTTGCGCGGCCTCGCCCACGAGATCCTGACCGCACCCGAGACCGCCGACGCGCTCTCCGCCGCCGGCGAGCAGGGGCTCGATCCGTGGCAGGCGGAAAACCTCGCCGAGATGCGCCGCGTCCACGCCCACGCCGCCTCGGTGCCGGGCGACCTCGTCGAGGCGAGTTCGCGCGCGACCTCGAAGGCCGAGATGGTCTGGCGCGAGGCCCGCGCGCAGTCGGATTTCGGCCTGCTGCTGACGCATCTCTCCGAGGTGCTGCGGCTCCAGCGCGAGATCGGGGCGATCAAGGGGGCGGCGCTCGGGCTCGGGACCTACGACGCGCTGCTCGACGAGTACGATCCCGGCATGCGCCGCGCGACCATCGACCCGCTCTTCGCCGAGCTGCGCACCCGGCTGCCCGGGCTGGTGGCGGCGGCCCGGGAG
>NZ_VRUX01000858.1:0-1401 GCF_008039885.1 Methylobacterium sp. WL103 | reverse complement strand
GCCGTGGTCGAGCCGGGCGGAGAAATGGCGCCGGTCGCGGACCCGCGGCTCGCCCTCCTCGGTCGGGTAGCCGGCCGCGATCCAGGCCGGCAGCCCGCCGTCGAGGACGCAGACGTCGCGCACGCCGAAGGTGCGCAGCATCCACCAGACCCGGGGCGCCGAGAACAGCCCGTGCCCGTCGTAGACCACGATGTGCATGCCGTCGCCGACGCCGAGCGCCCGCATCCGCGAGGCGAACGCCTCCGGGCGCGGCATCATGTGCGGCAGCCCGGATTCGGTGTCGCTCATCGCGTCGATGTCGAAGCGGACCGCGCCGGGGATGTGGGCGGCGCGATACTCGGCCTCGGGGTCGCGCCCGGCGGCGGGCAGGTACCAGGAGGCGTCGAGCACGACGATGTCGGGCGCATCGAGGCGCTGGTGCAGCCATTCGGTCGAGACGAGCGCGGTGTCGTTCATGATGCGTCCGGTCAGTCGTTGCGGGCGGTGTCGGCACCAGTCAATCACAGGGTGGAGGCGGATGCACGCCCCGGTCGGGCGGTCCAAGTCTGGGAAGGCGCGTCTGCCCGCGAAGCCGCCGCAGCCTGGAGATCCGAGCCGGCGCGATGCCGCACAGCAAGTCGACCGTCCCGCTGCAACCCCGCAGGCTTGTGCATCCGTCAGACCCTGAAGGCTGTGCGCCGTTGCAAGATACGCGGGGCGGTCTTGTTTCCGCGGGGAACAAGACCAGTTATAACAACACCATGACACCGTCGTGCCGGCGTTTTCGCCGGACCCGTATGGACCGGACGTCTCACCGCCACGGATCACCGTGCGTTGCAGGATCGCTCGATACGGGACGGCGTTCTCTCACCATTCCCCTGCCGGGCGGCCTTTTGCGCCAGCATGAGATTCCGCGAGCTTTCAGTGCGATGAACCAACTCGTCCGCATGTCCCAGATCGGCGAAGCCGAGACCGTCAAAGAGCCGTCGGCCGAGCTGCGCGTGCCGTTCGCGCAATCGGGCGCCTTCGTCTGCAAGTTCATCATCGGCGAGCCGAACGATCGCGCGGTGTGCTGCGGCGCGCCCGTGGCCGACGGAAAGAGCTGGTGCGCATTCCACCGCCGCATCGTGTTCGAGCCGACCCGACCCGGCCGCATCCGCTGAGCGGGTCCCTACGCCCGTGACCTGGCGACCGCGAGACGGGCTTCAATCGAGCCCGTCCTCCTCGTCGTAGGGCCGATAGCTGCGCAGCATCCGGCCATCCGGGTATTGTACCGATCGGGCGCGGACGACGAGGTATCCCGCGGCCTGCGCCGCCGCGATGCGGCGCGTGCGGTCGTCCCCTTCCGCGAAGATCGGGTTGCGCTCGCCGTCCGCCGGCCCGGCCACCCGCCCGACCGGCAACGGCGCGTAGGGGTAGGGC
>NZ_VRUX01000857.1:0-1404 GCF_008039885.1 Methylobacterium sp. WL103 | reverse complement strand
CCGCGCGGCAGGCGCTCGGCCATCGACGGGCCTGGCCGACCGCGGCGCAGGGAATCGGACCGGCGCAGGAAGCGCGGAAGCCGGGAGAGGACGCTACCGGCCAGGCCCTGCCCGGCCAAGCCTTGCCCAGCCAAGCCCTGCCCGGCCACGCCCTGCCCAGCGAAGCGCGCGGCAGGACCGGTCGCGCCGGGAAACCCAGCGGGGCTCAGCGGCCCAGAGACGCGTCCTCCACCATCCATCGTACGAACTCACCGAAACGATACCCAGCATGGGCGGCCATGTCCGGCACAAGGCTGGTCTGGGTCATGCCGGGTTGCGTGTTGACCTCCAGGACGACGAGGGCACCGGTGCCACCCGGTGTGTCGTCGTAGCGAAGGTCGGCACGGCTGACGCCCCGGCAGCCCAGTGCTTGATGCGCCGTTAACGACAACTCTTGGACACGCTGGTAAACATTTGGTTTAAGTTCGGCCGGCAGGACGTGGATCGAGCCCCCCGGCGCGTACTTGGCGTCGTAGTCGTACCACCCCCCCGACGCGGCCTTGATCTCGATGACGCCGAGCGCCCGGTCGCCCATCACCGCGCAGGTGAGCTCGCGGCCCGCAACGTAAGTCTCCACAAGGACTTCCTCCCCGAAGACCCACTCCTCGGAGGCCAGGATCTGGGGCGGATGCGAGCACCCGTCGCGCACGATGATGACGCCCATCGACGAGCCTTCGGAGACCGGTTTGACGACGTAGGGCGGCGCGATCGGGTGTGACTTCGCGGCATCATGCCGGTTAACGACCCGGCCCTCTGGAACGCTGACGCCGGCCGCCCGCATCACGACCTTCGCCCGCTCCTTGTGCATGGCGAGCGCCGAAGCCAGCACGCCGGAATGCGTGTAGGGAATGCGCAGGATCTCGAGCAGCCCCTGGATCGTGCCGTCCTCGCCCGCCGGCCCGTGCAGCGCGTTGAAGGCCGCGTCCGGCCGAAGCTCCGACAGCACGGCGGCGACGTCGGCCCCGACGTCGACGCGGGTGACGCGGTAGCCCTCGCCCTCCAGCGCGTCGGCGCAGGCGGTGCCGGAGTTCAGCGAGACCTCGCGCTCGGACGAGGTGCCCCCCATCAGGACGGCGACGTGCTTGGACATGGGCGGCTCCGTGGCGCGTATCGAAGGAGGACGAACGGATTTCAGGTGAAGGTCGGCGTCGAGCCGTCGGCGGAGACGCCGATCCGCTTGATCTCCCAGTGCAGCGCGACCCCGCTGGTCTCGTGCACCCGCCGCCGCACCTCTTCGCCGAGCCCCTCGATGTCGGCCGCCGTGGCGCCGTCGCGGTTGATCAGGAAGTTGCAGTGCATCTCGCTGACCTGGGCGCCGCCCCGCGTCAGCCCGCGGCAGCCGGCGGCGTCGACGAGCTGCCACGC
>NZ_VRUX01000856.1:0-1411 GCF_008039885.1 Methylobacterium sp. WL103 | reverse complement strand
CCGCCATCGCGCCGGGACCGCAGCCGACGTCGAGGAGGCGGCGCCCGGCGATCGGCGCGAAGGCGTCGAGGACGAGCGAGAGGGTGTCCATGGGCGAGGTCCGCCATCGGTCGAGCCGCACCACCATCGCGGGGCGGGCGCCGCGGCGCAACCGCCCGGGCCCCTTCGATGCCACCGGGACGCCGCGATGGATACGGCCGAGCCGGATCGCGGTTTCAGTCCAGACGTGACGAACCCGCCGCTTCGTGATGGCGAGATCAGTCCTCGCGCCTGTTCACCGGTCCATCGCGCTGATACGATCTTTCTTCCTAACCGAGCCTTCGGTTCTCGTTGCGGACGTCTGGCACCGGACGCCCCGATCGCGGTCGCCTGCGACCGAACGGTCGTTCCCATGGACGCGCAAATCCCATATCGTTGTGGGATAAAATCCCACGGACACCGCACGCAATGCCGCGCTACACCATCGACCTGCATGACGGCGCGCATTTCGTGCGCGACACCGAGGGCTTCGACCTGCCCGACGCCGACGCCGCGCGCGAGAAGCTGGTGCGGATCATGTCGAAGATCGCCCTCGGCTTCACGGCCGTGCCCGAGCGCCAGGACTACCTCGCCGTGGTCCGCGACGAGAACCGGAAAGTGGTCCTGCGCGCCCGCCTCTCCCTCGACATCGAGACGTTCGACGCCGGCTGAGCGCCACGTCCGCGCCGAGGCCGGCGAAGGCGATCACCGATAGAGACTATACGGAGATGCGGTCGCGCCCGTCGAACAAGGCGGAAGGGGCGAGCGTCGCGCCCTCGGCCTTCGGCATTTGTCGCCACCGCGGTATGGGGCCGGCCAGCAAAGCCGGGGGCCGCGAGGCGCGCAGCGAAGGCTGCGTGGTCGCCGCCTTTCGCCGGCGTCGTGATCCTCGCCTAAGCCAGGGGACTCCGGCATCGCCGACGGGAACACCGGATCGCCGGGATGATGTCGCTTGATCGCGAGCGACGCCGAGGCGATGATCGCGCCCATGTCCGACGCCGGCGATCCGCCCACCGCGAAGCCGGCGCCGGCGGTCACGACCCGGGCGGCGACGGCGATCGTGATCGCCGACATGGTCGGGGTCGGCGTCTTCACCAGCCTCGGCTTCCAGGCCGTGGACATCACGTCCGGGTTCACGCTGCTGCTGCTGTGGTTCGTCGGCGGCGTCGTGGCTTTGTGCGGGGCGTTCAGCTACGCCGAGCTTGCCGCGATGTTTCCGCGCTCGAGCGGCGAGTACAACTTCCTGACGCGCGCCTACGGGCCGGCCTTCGGGTTCATGGCCGGCTGGCTCTCGGCGACGGTCGGGTTCAGCGCGCCGGTGGCGCTGGCGGCGATGGCGTTCGGGCAATACGCGCAGGCGATCCTGCCGGGGGCGCCGCCGCTGCCCCTCGGC
>NZ_VRUX01000855.1:0-1411 GCF_008039885.1 Methylobacterium sp. WL103 | reverse complement strand
CCGGCCGTGCAGGCGCCCGAGCCGAGCCAGCCCGCCTACGCCGGGGCCCAGATCCGTCACCGCAGCCGCCGGGCCGCCGCGCCGCGTCCGCGGATCCGCTACGCCGCCCTGCCCGCCTCCGAGCCGTTGAAGGTGCGGATCACCGATCGCCAGAAGCCGATCGACATGAAGGGCGGCGCCGTCGCCGCCCTGATGAAGGACGAGACTCTGCGCCCCGGCGACATCGTGGTCCTGAACACCGGCGCCCGCGTCTTCACCGGCGATCCCGACGCGGCGCACACGATGCGCGACTTCGTCCCGGTGGAGCGCTCGACCTACGTCGACCGCGGCACCCGCAAGCAGCTCGCCGCCCTGATGGCGCCGGCCTCGGCCTTGCCGGCCGACCAGGCCCGAAAGTTCGTCGAGCGCCTGAAGAGCACCCCCCGCACCCCCGCGACGCTCGTGCCGCAGCAGGCCTCGATGCGGATCATCAGCCCCTGGACGGTGGCGCCGTAAGGGGCCCGCTCGCCGTTCAGGTCGCCGAGGCGCCGGCGAGGCTCGCCCAGACCGTGCCGTAGTGGCAGGCGGCCGCGGCGAGCACGAAGGCGTGCCAGATGGCGTTCTGGAACGGCAGCTTGCGCCAGACGTGGAAGATGACGCCGACCGAGTAGAGCAGGCCGCCGACGGCGAGCATCCATAGGGCGGTCGGCTGCAGGGCCGAGATCACGGATTCGTAGGCGAACAGGCCGCACCAGCCGAGCAGCAGGTAGAGGCCGATCGACAGGCGGTCGAAGCGGCCGGGCAGCAGCAGCTTCACGGCGATGCCGATCCCGGCCACGATCCAGACGAAGGCGAGGAGCCCCCAGGCCATCGGCCCTGTCCCGACGAGGGCGACGAGCGGCGTGTAGGTGCCGGCGATCATCAGGTAAATCAGCGCGTGGTCGGCCCGGCGAAGCAACCATTTGCGCCGGCCGACGGGGTAGAGGTTGTAGGTCGCCGAGACCGCCAGCATCGAGACCAGTGCGGTGGCGTAGACCGCCACCGCGATCCGCTCGGATAGGCCGAGATGCTCGGTCAGCGCCATCGAGACGAGGGCGACCGCACCGGCGAGGCCGAGGAGCACGCCGAGGCCGTGGACCACCCCGTCGGCGACGATCTCGCGCGGGGTGTAGTGCCAGGTCAGACCGACCGGTCGTCCATCTTCGGCCAGGAACATCACAGCCTCCTGCAACGCGTCAAGGCTAAGCCGTTTCGATGACACTCGTTCCACCGGCAGACCACGCAGTCCCGGTCGATCGCGACTTTTCCACCGTTCAGGATCAATCTTCATCCTGAACCGGTGATGTCAGAGGTCTCCGAGGCTCCGTCAGGCCCCCCGGCCTGCGAGCGCCTCGAAGCCGAACGCCGCCACCGCCGGCCCGCTGGCGCGGGG
>NZ_VRUX01000854.1:0-1413 GCF_008039885.1 Methylobacterium sp. WL103 | reverse complement strand
CCCCTCGGCCTCGGCACCGATGCCGGCGGCAGCATCCGCGTGCCGGCGCATTATTGCGGCCTCGCCGCCCTGAAGCCGACCTCCGGCCGCATCCCGCGCACGGGGCAGTTCCCCCGGCCGATGGGCGCGCGCAACAGCGTGTTCCACGTCAGCCTGATCGCCCGTCGCGTCGACGACCTCGCGCTGGCGCTGCCGATCGTCGCCGGGCCGGATTTTTCCGACTACACCATCGTCGATATGCCCCTGCGCAATCCCCGCGCGGTCGTCCTGCGCGGAATGAAGCTCGCCTACTTCGACGACGACGGCGCCTCCGCCCCGACCCCGGAGATCGCCGCCGCGATCCGCTCGGCGGCGCGGGCCTTCGCGGAGGCGGGCCTCGCTGTCGAGGAGCGTCGCCTGCCGGACGCGGACAAGGCGGCTGCCATCTACTACGACATGACCCGAGGCGACGGCGGCGCCGGCACCCGCGCCTTCCTGAGATCGATCGGCACCGACCGGATCTCCCCGCTGTTCGAGCAGTCGCTGAACTCGCGCGCGGCGCCGGCCATGCCCGACATCACCGCGGCGCTGGCGGCGTTCAACCGCTGGGACGCGTTCCGCAACGCGCAGCTCGCGTTCCTGCACGGCTACGATGCGGTGCTCTCGCCAGTCCTGCCCTACGTGGCGCCGCCGCACGGCACCAGCTTCGATCCGGTGCTGCAACGCGGGGCGGGCTATGCCCAGAACCACAACCTCACCGGTTGGCCGGCGGTGGCCGTCCGCGTCGGGACCTCGCCGGAGGGGATGCCGATCGGCGTGCAGGTGGCGGCCCACCCGTGGCGCGAGGACGTCGCCCTGGCGCTCGGCCGCCATCTCGAGGCGAGCTTCGGCGGCTTCTCCCCGCCTGCGCTCTGAGCGATCGCCTTACTCGCCCGGTGTCCAGTCGATCCGCGGGCGCTGCGCCAGAATGCGGTCGAAGTAGTTGGCCACCGCCTGCGCCCCGTCCGAATGCATCATCGCCACCGGGTGGGCGAGGTAGGCGCGCGCCAGTTCCAGCGGCATCTCTCCGCCCTTCAGAGCGCTCAGCACCGCATCGATGAAGGCGTCGTTGGCCTCGTTGAAGTCGTTCGACAGCTTCTTGCGGTCGTTCAGGGCCTTGATCGCCATCGCGCATGCTCCGTGCCGCCCCCGTGGCGACGCGGTTCTACGGATAGGGGGACGGATCGTTCCGCGATGCGGATGCCCCCCGGGTCATGGAAGGGCGTCGCTGTTCGCCTGGGACGCCACTTCCAGTCTCTGTCATGTCCCTGTCGTGAAAATCCGCAAAAGTTCCATTTCGCCTGTTGACGGGCTGCGTGGGTGTCCGTATACCCCTGTTCATCGAACGGGGGCGGCGGCGACGCGGTTCTGGTTCGGGACCACCGACATGACGAG
>NZ_VRUX01000853.1:0-1418 GCF_008039885.1 Methylobacterium sp. WL103 | reverse complement strand
GGGCGGCGGCATCGGCCGCGACTGCGCCGACGACCTCGCGGGGCGGGCGCGCGCCGTCGACGCGATCCTGACCGGTCCGGGCATGAGCGAGGACGCCGACACCGAAGCCGTGGTGTCCGCCCTCGTGCGCGGGGGCAAGGAGGCGGCGTTCGTCCTCGACGCCGGGGCGCTCGTTGCGCTCCGCGCCGACCCGGACCTGACCCGAAGCCTGTCCAGGCCGGCGATCATCACCCCGCATGCGGGCGAGATGGCCAAGCTCCTCGACATGGATCGCGAGGCCGTCGAGGCCGACCCGCTGGCCGCGGCGCGCCGCGCCACCGAGCGCTTCGGCACGGTGACGGTGATGAAGGGCGGCCGGACGCAGGTCGTCTCCCCCGACGGCCGCGCCTGGTGCTACGAGATGGGGCATGTCGGCCTGGCGATCTCGGGCTCGGGCGACACCCTCGCGGGCCTGATCGTCGGGCTGCTCGCCCGCGGGGCCGAGCCCGAGGCGGCGGCCCTGTGGAGCGTCTACGCCCACGGCGAAGCCGGTCGCCGGCTCGCCCGCCGCTACGGCGGGATCGGCTTCCTGGCGCGCGAGATCCCGGCGGAGGTGCCCTGCATCCTCGCCGAGGTGATGACCTGAGGCCGAGTCCGGCCCCCAACATTTGCGAAGCGAGGACCCCATGGCGCAGCCGCCGGACGACAACCTGGACCACTACGCGCTCGGCTTCTACGCGCCGGGCAAGACCCTGCGCCGCGAGGACTGCCCCTATGCCGAAGGCATGGAGGCGCACGACCTCTGGCTCGCGGGCTACGACGCGGCCCTGCGCGGCGATACGCTCGAGGATCGTCCCGCGCCGCAGGCCTGAGCCCGGGCGACGCCGTTTGGCCGTCGGAACCGCCCGCGGCGCATGGACTACCCCGCGGCGCATGGACTACCAGGGCACGGTCTGCCCGGCGTGGTCGAGGAAGACGCAGCCGCGCTGCCCGAGGTGCCGTTCGAGCACCGTGACGATGCCGCGCGCGCTGGTCTCGACGTCGAGAGTCGCGCGCCGGCCGCCGAGATCCGTGCGCACCCAGCCCGGATGCATCAGCACGACGCCCCAGGCCGCCTTGGCGTGCTGCCCGGCGAAGGAGCGGGCCAGGGTGTTGAGCGCCGCCTTGCTCGCGCGGTAGCTGCTCCAGCCGCCGCCGCGGTTCAGCGAGACCGAGCCGAGCATCGAAGTCATCAGCACGACGAGCCCGTCGGGGGCCACGCGCGTGTGGAACGCCTCGGCGAAGCGGATCGGGCTGAGGGCGTTCGTCTGGAAGACCGCCGTCGCCACCGCGCGCGGCATCGCGGCGGCCGGCGTGCCGGCCTGGGTGGCGACGCCCGCGACCACGAAGACGAGGTCGAAGGCCGGCGCGTCCGCGAGCGTCCTGCGCAGGGCGGTCAC
>NZ_VRUX01000852.1:0-1424 GCF_008039885.1 Methylobacterium sp. WL103 | reverse complement strand
GCCGGCCACCGCCCGGCGCGCAGGTAGCGGTCCGCCTGCGGGATCCGGCGGATCGTGGCAAGCAGGAGGCCGACCGCCAGGTCCGCGACCTCGTCGGTGAGCACGTCCGGCGTGTTGGTGACGACGACGCCGCGCCGCGCGGCCTCGGCGGCGTCGATCGTGTCGTAGCCGACCCCGAAGTTGGCGACGATCTCCAGGTTGGGAAGCCGGTCGAGCAGCGCGCCGTCCACTACCGCCTGGGCGTTGACCGCGAGCCCGCGGACGCGCGGGCCGACCTCGGCGAGGAACGCGTCGCGGTCGTTCGCGGTGTCGAGCCGGTGCAGGGCGAAGGTGGGCGTCAGGGCCTCCGCCACGCTCGGGTGCATCGGCTTCAGCATGAGGATGTCGGGTCGTGAAAGGCTCAAAGCTCGGCTCCTGGCGCCCGGCGCCGTCGGGGCATGGTCTCGCGGCGCGATGATGAGGGGCCGCCGCTTTGGCGGCAAGGCCGCACGGCCCCGGGGCGGCCGACGCCGACCTAGTCGATCATCGGGTCGTCCGCCGCGTCGACGAGGCGGCGCAGAGCCATCAGCGCCCGGCGTAGCGCGTCGAGCGGGGGCGCCGCCAGCGCCAGGCGGACGGCGTTCGGGGCGTGCCCAGGGCCGATGGCGAAGGCCGAGGCGGGCGTGATGGCGATACCCTGGCGCAAGGCGGCCGCGGCGAAGGCCTCGGCGCGCCAGGTCTCCGGCAGGTCGAGCCAGAGATGATAGGCGCCGCGTTCGCCGCTTACCGACAGGCCGTCCAGGCATTCGCGCGCCAGCGCCTGCCGCGCGACCGCGTCCGCGCGCTTGACGACGGCGAGCCGCGCCGCCGATCCGTCGCCCATCCAGTGGGTGCCGGCGGCCAGCGGAAACCCCGTCGCGGCCCATCCGCCCTGGCGCACGGAGGCGGCGAGGCGGTCGGTCCAATCGGGCGGGGAGGCGATCAGTCCGACCGTCAGGCCCGGCATGACGCGCTTCGACAGGCTGTCGATCACGATCGTCCGGTCCGGCGCCTGGGCCGCCAGGGGTACCGCATCCGAGAGGAAGCTGTAGACCGCGTCTTCGATCGCCACGAGCCCGGTCTGCGCCAGCACCGCCGCGATCTCCGCCCGCCGGCTCGGCCCCATGGTGAGGCCCAACGGGTTCTGGAGGGTCGGCTGAAGGTAGAGCCCGCTCAACGGGGCGGCGCGATGCGCCCGCAGGATCGCATCCGGCCGCATGCCCTCGCCGTCGAGGGCGAGGGGGACCAGGGCGATGCCGAGGCGCGCGGCGATGCCCTTGACCACCGGGTAGGTCAGCGGCTCGCAGCCGACGCGCTCCCCCGGTCGTGCCAGGGCCGCCAGCACCGCGGCCAGACCCTGGCGCCCGTTTCCGGTGAACAGGATGCCATCGGCATCGGGGGCGAAG
>NZ_VRUX01000851.1:0-1424 GCF_008039885.1 Methylobacterium sp. WL103 | reverse complement strand
GGCCAGGTCGGGCGCGCCTCCGGCGTCGACGTCTACGCCCTCGGGCACCAGCCCCGCACCTGGGACGGCGCGGTCAACCCGCTGGCGATCCGCGGCGAGGCCGCGCCGAGCGACGGCTACGGGATGATGCTCGGCCCCGACCCCGAGTCGACGCTCAGGCGCGCCTTCAGCGCCGACGCGCGCAAGAAGCTGCGCTCGAAGGAGAAGCGCCTGATCGAGGCGCACGGCCCCCTCGCCTACCGCAAGGCGGCGGACGGCGCCGAGGCCGAGCGGTACCTGTCCGCCTTCTACGCGCAGAAGGCGGCGCGCTTCTCCGCCATGGGCATCGACGACCCCTATGCCGACCCGGCGATCCGCGCCTTCCTGAGCGAGGCCACCGCGAGCGAGAACCCGGCGGTGGAGGTTCACGCCCTGGTGCTGGAGGCGACCGGCCGCGTGCTCGCGACCTTCGGCGGCGCCGTCGACGGCGCGCGCTATTCCGGCATGATGACGGCGTTCGACGCCGATCCCGAGGTCGCCCGCTTCAGCCCCGGCGACCTGCTGCTCCATCACCTCGTGCGCGACCAGGCCGCCCGCGGCCGCCGCGCCTTCGATCTCGGCGTCGGCGAGGCCCGCTACAAGGCGAGCATCTGCGACGAGACCATCCCGCTGGTGGAGGTGATGCTGCCGGTGACGCTCCGCGGCCACGCCTACGGGCTCGTCGCGACGCGCCTCACCCGGCTCAAGCGCCGGATCAAGCGCGACCCGCGCCTGTTCGCCCTCGTGCAGCGGCTGCGGCGGATGCGGGCCGGTTGAAGGGCTCGTCCCCGCCATCCGCTTGGATGGGCGGGAACGGCGTCCCGGTCAGGCCGCGGACAGGCGCAACGCCATCGGCTCGGCGTCGTCCTGCGCCGTCCGGTCGTGCCGCTGCCGGGCAGGCCGATCCTGCGCCGGCTTGTCCTGGGCGACCAGCACCTGGCCCGCGCCGGAATCCTCGGCGATGGCGAACAGGTCGCCGAGGTCGGGATCGTCGAGCGCCGCGTTCGAGGCGATGATCACGCTGTCCATCAGCGTGCCGAGGGCGGCGAGCAGCTCGTGCGCGCCGGGCTCCGCCCGCAGGCGGCAGACCACCCAGTCGTAGGCCTCGGCCATCGCCTCGATGGTGATCGCCACCGAAGCCGGCTCCTCCAGCAGAACCTCGATCTCCAGCGAGCCGGCGGCGATCCGGTGGATGGCGGAGCCGCGTTCGGCCTGGATCACGTCGAGGAAGGCAGCTTCGCCGGCGACGAGGTCGGTCAGGCCAGGTGCCTCGGCGTCGGAGGCCGGGCCGTTCAGGTCGACCGCAAGCGCCGAGGCCCGGCCCGAGAGCGCCGCCTCCAGGGCCTCGACGAGGCTCTTGCCGGGAACCGGCCGGGCGGCGCCTGCGGTCTCGACCACGAGGAGGG
>NZ_VRUX01000850.1:0-1425 GCF_008039885.1 Methylobacterium sp. WL103 | reverse complement strand
GGCCGGGCACCTGCGCGCGGCCGGCCTCCCCTGCCCCGTGGTCAGCGTCGGCTCGACGCCCACCGCGCGGTTCGCCAAGGATCTCGACGGCGTCACCGAGGTGCGGGCCGGCGTGTTCATGTTCGGCGACCTGTTCCAGGCCGGAATCGGCAGTTGCGGCGCCGACGACATCGCCCTGTCGGTGCTGGCCACCGTGATCGGCCACCAGGCGGCCAAGGGTTGGATCATCGTGGATGCCGGATGGATGGCCCTGTCGCGCGACCGCGGCACCGCGCGCCAGGCCGTGGACCAGGGCTACGGCATCGTCTGCGATCCCGCGGGGCGCCCCTACCCGGACCTGATCGTGCGCGACGCCAACCAGGAGCACGGCATCGTCGCCCTCCGCCCCGGGTCGAGGGCGGCGCTGCCGGAGCTTGCCTTGGGCGCACGCCTGCGCATCCTGCCCAACCATGCCTGCGCCACGGCGGCGCAGCACGCCTGCTACCACGTGCTCGACGCGTCCGGGCGCGTCTCGGCCACGTGGCCCCGCATCGCCGGCTGGTGACCTTTTCCATGACGCATCCAATCGCCAAGACGCATCCAATCGCCAAGACGCATCCAATCGCCAAGACGCATCCGATCGAACGCATCGCGACGAAGGCCGTACCGGAGCCCGCCGGCCATTACGCGCAAGCCACCGCGTGGCGCGACCTCGTCTTCGTCTCGGGCCAGCTCGGGCCTCGCCCCGACGGCAGCCACACCTTCGATCGCCCGTTCGAGGAGCAGGCGCGGCAGGCGCTCGCCAACGTGCTCGCCATCCTCGGCGAGGCCGGATGCGGGCCGGAGCGCGTGCTCAAGGTCACCGCCTACCTCGTCGGAGTCGAGAACTGGCCGGCCTTCGACCGGATCTATGCCGAGGCGTTCGGCGAGGCCCGCCCCGCCCGCGCGGTGGTGCCGGTGCCGGGCCTGCATCACGGCTACCTCGTCGAGATCGAGGCGATCGCCGCCCGGCCCGACCCGGCCTGATCACCGGTCCGCGCGGAGCCACCCCCTCAGAACCCATCGCCTCTCAGTACCGCTCGACCCAGGGGCGCAGCTCCAGCTCCTGGGTCCAGGCGCTGCGGTCCTGGCGCAGCACGTCGCGGTAGCTGCGGGCGATGGCCTCCGGGTCGAGGTGGCTGTCGGGCGCGTCCGGCGCCTCGGGCGCGCGGGCCGGATTCCGGATCGCGCCATCGATGACGAAGTGCGCGACGTGGATGCCCTGCGGCTGCAATTCGCGCGCGAGGCTCTGGGCCAGGCCGCGCAGGGCGAATTTGCCCATCGCGAAGGCCGAGGAGCCGGCGAATCCCTTCACGCTCGCCGAGGCCCCGGTAAGCAGGATGGCGCCGTGGCGGGCGGGCAGCATCCGCTTGGCGGCGGCCTGCGCCACCAGGAAGCCGCCGAAGG
>NZ_VRUX01000084.1:0-11591 GCF_008039885.1 Methylobacterium sp. WL103 | reverse complement strand
CGCCCTCACCCTCGACCGCGACCGGATCGCGCCGGGCGCCCAGGCCAGGGCCGAGGGCGTCGAGCCGTTCACGCAGGCGCGCCTCGACGCGCTGCTGGCCGGCGGCCGGCCGGTCTTCGTCAACATGACCGCGGCGTGGTGCATCACCTGCCAGGTCAACGAGCGCACCTCGCTCGGGACGGCGGCGGTCGGCGCAGCGATGCGCGCCCGCGACGTCACCTACCTCAAGGGCGACTGGACCAACCAGAATCCGGAGATCACCCGCCTGCTCGAGCGCCACGGCCGCAGCGGCGTGCCGCTCTACCTGCTCTACGCAGGGCCAGGCGAGCCGACGGTGCTGCCGCAGATCCTCACCGAGGGCACGATGCTGAGCGCGCTGGACGCCGTGACGGCGACGGGCCGCAGCGCGGGGCTCGACGGCGCGGGAACGAAGGTGCCCTAATCTTCGCCCGAAAACGTCTCGTCGAAGGCGTAGCCCGAGCCGCGGACGGTGCGGATCGGGTCGGTTTCGCCGGTGCGGTTCAGGGCCTTGCGCAGGCGGCCGACATGCACGTCGACGGTGCGTTCGTCGATGTAGACGTCGTGGCCCCAGACGCCGTCGAGGAGCTGCTCGCGGGAATAGACCCGGCCGGGGCTCTGCATCAGGAATTCGAGCAGCTTGAACTCGGTCGGCCCGAGATGGATCTCGCTGCCCGCCCGGCGCAGGCGGTGGCTGTCGCGGTCGAGCTCGATGTCGCCGGCCTCCAGGAGGTTCGCGACATGGGTCGGCTTGGCCCGGCGCAGCAGCGCGCGGACCCGGGCCAGGAGCTCCGGCACGGAGAACGGTTTGACGATGTAGTCGTCGGCCCCGGTCCCGAGGCCGCGGATGCGGTCGCCCTCCTCGCCGCGCGCCGTCAGCATGATGACCGGCAGGGACGCCGTCTCGCGCCGCGCCCGCACCCGGCGGCACAGCTCGATTCCCGAGAGGCCGGGCAGCATCCAGTCGAGCAGGATCAGGTCCGGCACCTGCTCCTGCAGGCGCAACTCGGCCTCGTCGCCGCGGGCGGCGGAATCGACCTCGAAGCCCTCGGCTTCGAGGTTGTAGCGCAGGAGGGTGGTGAGCGCCTCCTCGTCCTCGACGATCAGGATCCGCGTACGCATGCAGGGCACTCCCGGGCGGGCCGCCCGACTTCCTTGGCCGCCGTGAGACGCCGACAGGCGTCTCAGGCGCCGGGCGTCACCGTCGCGTAGTTCGACGCGTCGTTCTTCGGGCGGTCGCCGGCGAGGTTCTCGCCGGTGGCGAGATAGTGGATCGTCTCGGCGATGTTGGTGGTGTGGTCGCCGATGCGCTCGACGTTCTTGGCGCAGAACAGCAGGTGCGTGCAGAACGAGATGTTGCGCGGATCTTCCATCATGTACGTCAACAACTCGCGGAACAGCGAGTTGTAGAGCGCGTCGATCTCGCCGTCCCGCTCCCAGACGTTGTGGGCAGCCGAGATGTCGCGGCTGGCATAGGCGTCGAGCACGTCCTTGAGCTGCTCCTGCACCAGGTCGCTCATGTGCTGCACGCCGAGCACGATCTTCTGCGCCTGGGCCTGGTCGCTGATCGCGACGACGCGCTTGGCGATGTTCTTGGCGAGGTCGCCGATGCGCTCGAGGTCGCCCGAGACGCGGATCGCCGAGATCGTCTCGCGCAGGTCGATCGCCATCGGCTGGCGCCGGGCGATGAGCAGCACCGAGCGCTCCTCGATCTCACGCTGGAGGGTGTCGAGGCGCTTGTCGGCGAGGATCACAGCCTGGGCGAGCTGGGTGTCGCGGCGAACGAGGGCGTCGGTCGCCTCGGTCATCATCTTCTCGGCGACGCCGCCCATCTCGGAGATCGAGCGGCGCAGGTCCTCGAGGTCGGTGTCGTAGGACGTGACGATGTGGCCGGGCATGGGCTTGGTCCTCGATCGATCCGTATGCGGCTCAGCCGAAGCGGCCGGTGATGTAGTCCTGGGTCTGACGCACGGTCGGGTTCATGAAGATGCGGTTGGTCGGACCGACCTCGATGACCTCGCCGAGATACATGAAGGCGGTGAACTGCGAGATGCGCGCGGCCTGCTGCATGTTGTGGGTCACGATGACGATCGTGAACTCGCTGCGCAGCTGCTCGATCAGCTCCTCGATGCGCCCGGTCGAGATCGGGTCGAGGGCCGAGGTCGGCTCGTCGAACAAGATCACCTCGGGGCTCTGGGCCACCGTGCGGGCGATGCACAGGCGCTGCTGCTGGCCGCCGGAGAGGCCCATGCCGGACTGCTTGAGCTTGTCCTTCACCTCGTCCCACAGGGCGGCCTTGCGCAGGGCCGACTCGACGCGGCCGTCGAGCTCGGATTTCGGCAGCTTCTCGTAGAGGCGCAGGCCGAAGGCGACGTTGTCGTAGATCGACATCGGGAACGGCGTCGGCTTCTGGAACACCATGCCGATGCGCGAGCGCAGCTCGTTCAGGTCGACGTTGGCGTCGAGCACGTTCTGGCCGTCGAGCAGCACCTGGCCCTCGGCGCGCTGCTCCGGGTAGAGGCTGTAGATCCGGTTGAAGGTGCGCAGCAGGGTCGACTTCCCGCAGCCGGACGGGCCGATCAGGGCGGTGACCTGGCGGTCGTGGAAGTCGAGGTTGATGTTCTTCAGGCTATGGAACTGCCCGTAATAGAAGTTCAGCTCCCTGGCGGCGATGCGGATGGGCGCGTGCTCGTCGGCCGGGTTCCGGCCGTCGAACTGGGAAGCGCTGATCGCGGGGGCGGCGTTCATCGTCGTGTTCCTCGTGGGTGCCGGCGGCGGGTTCAGGGTCCCCATGGACATCAGCGCGCGGTCTGCGGCTTGATGACGAAGCGGGCGACGACCGAGAGCAGCAGGATCGTCATGGTGATCAGGAGCGCGCCGGCCCAGGCGAGCTGCTGCCAGTTCGGATAGGGCGAGAGCGCGAACTGGTAGATCATCACCGGCAGGTTCGCGACGCCGCCCATCAGGTCGCGGCTGAACCAAGAGTTGTTGTTGAGCGCTGTGAACAGCAGCGGCGCGGTCTCGCCGGCGATGCGGGCGAGCGCCAGGATGATGCCGGTGACGATGCCGGCAGACGCCGCCCGCCACGTCACGCTGCGGATCACCGTCGACATCGGGGCGCCGAGCGCCACGCCGGCCTCGCGCAGCGTCCCGGGGACGAGGCGCAACATGTCCTCGGTGGTGCGCACGATCACCGGCGTCGCGATGATCGCCAGCGCCACGCCGCCGGCCCAGCCCGAATAGCTCCCCATCGGCCGCACCATCAGGGTGTAGACGAACAGGCCGATCAGGATCGAGGGCGCGGAGAGCAGGATGTCGTTGAGGAAGCGGATCACCTCGGCGAGCTTCGAGCCGCGGCCGTACTCGGCGAGGTAGGTGCCGGCCATCAGGCCGATCGGCGTGGCGACGAGGATGCCGATGCCGGTGAGCACCAGGCTGCCGAGGATGGCGTTGGCGATGCCGCCGCCTTCCGAGCCCGGGCCGGGCGTCGGCTGGGTGAACAGCAGCGGCGAGAACCCGCGCGCGCCCTCGATGATCAGCATCAGGAGGATCGAGCCGAGGACGACAGCGCCGAGCACGGTGGCAAGGAGGCAGGCGAGGCGCAGGGTGCGGTCGGCGACCCGGCGGCTGCCGCGGATGCGGGTCGGCTTGAGGGCCGGCGCGGGACGGATCGTGTTGTTGGCGTCCACGACGGGCTCCCTCAGGCGACCTTGACGCGGCGCGTCAGGAAGCGGGCGATAATCAGGACGACGAAGGTGATCGCGAACAGGATGCAGCCCAAAGCCATCAGCGAGTTCAGCTGCAGGCCGTCGGCCTCGTTGAACTCGTTGGCGATCCGCGAGGCGATGGTCGAGCCGGGGTCGAACACCGAGGCCGAGAGCCGGTTGGCGTTGCCGACCACGAAGGTCACCGCCATGGTCTCGCCGAGCGCGCGGCCGAGGCCGAGCATGATCGCGCCGATGATCGAGACGGAGGCCTGCGGCAGCAGGACGTGGCGGACCACCTCCCAGGTGGTGCAGCCGATGCCGTAGGCGCTCTCGCGCAGGATCGTCGGGATCTGGTCGAGCATGTCGCGGGCGATCGAGGCCACGAACGGCACGATCATGATCGCCAGAATGATGCCGGCGGTGAGCACGCCGACGCCCGAGGGCACGCGGGCGTAGAGCAGCGTCCCGACGATCGGCAGGCCCTCGACGACGTTCGAGACCGGCATCTGCACGAAGCGGGCGAAGAACGGGGCGAAGATGAACAGGCCCCACATGCCGTAGATGATGCTCGGCACCGCGGCGAGCAGCTCGATCGTCATGCCGACGGGCTTGCGCGCCCAGCCGGGGCAGAGCTGCGTCAGGTAGATCGCGATGCCGAGCGAGATCGGCACGCCGATCACCAGGGCCAGCAGCGCCGAGGCGAGGGTTCCGGTGACGGCGACGAGGGCGCCGTACTGCTCCGTGCCGATGTTCCAGGCGCTGGAGGTGAGGAAGCCGAAGCCGAACTCGCGGAAGGCGGGCCAGCCGCCGTAGAGGATCGACCCGAGGATGCCGGCGAGCACCACCAGCACCAGCAGGGCCGAACCGTAGGAGGCGGCGCGGAACAGGGCGTCGAGGCCCTTGCTCGGCCCCTTTCGCGAGCGCGTGCTCGTGCCGGCGCGCGTCAGGGCGATCTGTTCGGTCAAGGCGGTCATCCGCGGTTCTTTTCACCGTCTGGGGTGGTAGCGCGCCGTGCGGCCGGGCGCGAGGGCGAGACCGGATGCGAGTGAGACCGGATGGGAGGAAGCCGGTCCGCTCGGGAGTCGGGGGGGGGCTGGGGGTGTGGTGGTCCCGGGGGGGGGGGCCCCGGGGGGGGGGGGGGGGGGGGGCGCCCCGGGGGGGCCGGGGCCCCCCCCCCGACGAGTCGACGATCGAGGCGCGCGGTGGAGTCCGCCCCGCGCCGTCGGCCTCACATGCCGAGGACGGGCTTCCCGTCCTTGCCCTTCACCTGCTTCCACTCCTCGTGGATCAGGCCGACGACGGCGTCCGGCAGCGGAACGTAGTCGAGGTCGGAGGCGAGCTTGTCGCCGTTCTTGTAGGCCCAGTCGAAGAACTTCAGCACGTCGGCGGACTTCGCCGGGTCGGCGGCCTCCTTGTGGACGAGGATGAAGGTCGCGGCCGTGATCGGCCACGCATCCTCGCCCGCCTGGTCGGTGAGCGTGATGCCGAAGCCGGGCTGGCTCTTCCAGTCGGCGCTGGCGGCGGCGGCCTGGAACGCCTTGTCGTCCGGCTGCGGGAACTTGCCGGCCTTGTTGCGGATCAGCGCGTAGCTGAGCTTGTTCTGCTTGGCGTAGGCCGACTCGACGTAGCCGATGGCGTTCGGGACCTGCTTGACGGTGGCGGTGACGCCCTCGTTGCCCTTGCCGCCTTGGCCGGCGGGCCAGCTCACGGTGGTGGCGGCGCCGAACTCCTTCTTCCAGCCCTCCGAGACCTGGCTGAGGTAGGTGGTGAAGATGTTCGTCGTGCCCGACGCGTCCGAGCGGTAGACCGGGGTGATGTTGGCGTCGGGCAGCTTCAGCCCGTCGTTCAGCGCCGCGATCTTCGGGTCGGACCACTTGGTGATCTTGTTGGCGTAGATGTCGGCGATCACGTCGCCGGTGAGCTTGAGCTTGCCCGGCTCGATGCCTGGGATGTTCACGACGGCGACGACACCGCCCATCACGGTCGGGAACTGGACGAGGCCGTCCTTCTCCAGGGCCGGACCTTTCAGCGGCGCGTCGGTGGCGCCGAAGTCGACCGTCTTGGCCTGGATCTGCTTGATGCCGCCGCCCGAGCCGATCGACTGGTAGTTCAGGCCGGTGCCGGTGTCCTTGCGGTAGGCTTCCGCCCACTTGGAATAGACCGGGAACGGGAAGGTCGCACCGGCGCCGGTGATGTCGGCGGCGAGCGCCGGGAAGGCGAGCTGGGCCGTCGCGAGGCCGAGGGCGAGCGCGTAGGTGAAGGGTTTCACATCGATCTCCGTCATCCGTCGAGCGCGTCCGAGGGGCGCGGATCCGCAGGTGCGGAATCGCGCCGGCCGTCCGGCAGTCCGGCGGCCGCAGCCGCCTGGCTCGACACCGCCGCGGTTAGGACACGCAGATGACAGCCGCATGACACGGGCGGCTTCGGCGCCGCGGCGACCGGGATCGCCGCGAAATCAGCTTGGGATTTGTTCGGGATCGCTTGGCGATGGCACGCTTTGCCGGGTTCGCGCGTTCTCCGTTCGATCCGGGCTCGGTCGTCGGCATTCCGCCGCGGCTCGCCCGGTCGGAAAGACGTTCCCGTGCCCCACGATTCGCCTGCGGCGCCGACGCGTGCGCCGCGTCCCGACGACGGCACCTTCCAGGCCCTCCACGCCGAGCGCGAGGCCTTGGAGCGCGACTTGGCCCTGGCGAAGGCGCGGCAGAACTTCAGTACCGAGCCCGGCGAGGCCGAGCGCGCCCGAGCCGACGAGGCTTCGATGCTGATGAGCCTGGACCGCTTGCTGACGCGCATCCGCGCCGCCGAGTATCAGCGGCGCCCGGGCGCAAAGCGCTGGTAGGTGGCTTGAGGCGTCCTTACGGCTCGCTGCGATGAGCCAGAAAGGTTGCGCCGGTCGCCTTGCGGCCCGGGCTTTGCCCCCTGCCCGCTTCAGGCGCTGCGGCGCAGGTCGCGTTCTTTCTGGCGCAGGCGCAGCAGCAGGTCGACCTGGGAGTCCGGGATCGGCTGCTTGTCGACGCTGCCCTCGTAGACGGTGCGCAGGGTCTGACCAAGATGGTGGGTGTCGACGCTGGCAGCGCCGCGATGCGACGCGAGGCCCTCGCGCGACGGGAGGACTTCGAACTTGGCTGCGGCCTGATGCATGGTCCCCCCCGAAGTAGGACGTTGCCGGCGTACGCGAATCGCTGTCGCCACCGGATCGCATCAGTGTCGGTCCCGATGGTTAAGAAGGTGTTAACCTTAACCGACGGTTTGCGGGGATGGTCGGAGCGTCGCCCTAGACGGCCGCGCCTTCGAGCAGGCGGGCCGCCGCGGCGCGGGCCTCGTCGGTGACGGTGGCACCCGCGAGCATGCGGGCGATCTCCTCGCGCCGCGCGGCGACGGGGAGCGAGGCGACGCGGGTGGCGACGCGGCCGGCGCCCTTCACCGCATCCTTGGCGATGAGGAAGTGCGTGACGGCGCGCGCCGCGACCTGGGGCGCGTGGGTCACCGCCACGACCTGCACGTCCCGGGACAGGCGCGAGAGCCGCGCGCCGATCGCGTCGGCCACCGCGCCGCCGACGCCGGTGTCGATCTCGTCGAAGATCAGCGTCGGCGCCGAGCCCTTGTCGGCGAGCACCACCTTCAGGGCGAGCATGAAGCGGGACAGCTCGCCGCCCGAGGCCACCTTCATCATCGGGCCGGCCTTGGTGCCGGGGTTGGTCTGCGCCCAGAACGCGACGCGGTCGATCCCGGCGGGGTCGCGCGATTCGGGATCGGTGACGATCTCGGTGATGAAGCGCGCGCGCTCGAGCTTGAGCGGCGGCAGCTCGGCCTGCACCGCCGCGTCGAGCGCCTTGGCCGCCCGGCGGCGTCCGGCGCTGAGCTTTTCCGAGGCCTTGGCGTAGGCCGATTCGGCCGTGGCCAGCGTCGCCTCGAGGCCGGCCAACGCCTCTTCGCCGGCATCGATCGCCGCCACGTCCGCCTCGTAGCGCTCGCGCAGAGCCGCGAGGTCGTCGGCGGCGACGTCGTACTTGCGGGATGCCGCGCGCAGGGCGAACAGGCGCTCCTCGACGCGCTCCAGCTCGCGCGGATCGAACTCGGCCTCGGACACCGCGGCGTCGAGGACGGCGCGGGCTTCGTCGAGGGCGACGAGGGCGGCGTCGAGCGCCGCGACGCAGGGCTCGACCAGCGCCGGCAGCTGCGCGGCGCGGCGCTCGAGCTTGCGGATGGCAGAGGAGAGCTGTGGCACGCTCGAATGCGAGCCGCCGACGGCGGCCAAAGCGTCGTTCAGCTCGCGCGCGACCTTCTCGCTCTGCTGCATCACCGTGCGGCGCTCGGCCAGCGTCGCCTCCTCGCCTGGCTTCGGATCGAGGGCCGCCAGCTCCTCGACCGCGTGACGCAGGAAGTCGGCTTCGCGGCGGGCGGTCTCGACCCGGGCGCGGTGCTCGGCGAGCGTCGTGCGGGCGGTCTTCACCGTCTTGGCCGCCTTCGCCACCGCGTCGAGCGGGCCGCTCAGGCCTCCGAAGGCGTCGAGGATGGCGCGGTGGGTGGTGACGTCGGCGAGCGCCCGGTCGTCATGCTGGCCATGGATCTCGACCAGGGCCGCGCCGATCGCGCGCAGGACCTGCACGCCGACGGGCTGGTCGTTCACGAAGGCACGGGTGCGCCCGTCGGCCATCTGCGTGCGCCGCAGGATCAGGTCGCCCTCGGTGTCGATCTCGGATTCCGCGGCGATCCGCCGGGCTGGGTGGTCGAGGCCGACGTCGAACACCGCGGTGATGCCGCCCTGCGCCTCGCCGTGGCGCACGAGGGAGCCGTCGCCGCGCCCGCCCAGCGCCAGGCTGAACGCGTCGAGAAGGATCGACTTGCCCGCGCCGGTCTCGCCGGTGAGCACGCTGAGCCCGCTGGCGAAGTTCAGGTCGAGCTTGTCGATCAGGACGATGTCGCGGATCGCGAGCTGCACCAGCATGCCGCGCCTTCGTGCCTCCGGCTCCCCGTCCGTCGATCCGGACGGGTGCCCCAAACTTTACGGGAAATACGAAGCCGTCATGTAGGCCGATGCCGGGCCGATCGCACCCCCGAAATGCGAAACGGGCGGAGCCGAAGCCCCGCCCGCGCTTTCGCGTCCCGTCGTGATGCGCGGGCGGCCTACTGGGCGGCCGCGGTCCGGCCCATCACCGAGGTGTAGATCTTGCTGAGGAACGAGCCCTTCTCCTCGCGCGGCTCGAGGCCGCCGTTCTGCAGGAGGGCGTGCGCGTCCTTGTACCAGGGGCTGTCGGGGAAGTTGTGCCCGAGCACGGCGGCCGAGTTCTGCGCCTCGGCGACGATGCCGAGCGCCATGTACGCCTCGGTCAGCCGCTCCAGCGCCTCCTCGGCGTGGCGGGTCGTCTGATACTTGCTGACCACGTCGCGGAAGCGGTTGATCGCGGCGGGGAAGTTGCGGCGCTCGAGGTAGTAGCGCCCGACCTCCATCTCCTTGCCGGCGAGCTGGTCGCGGGTGATCTGGATCTTGGCCTTGGCGTCGGTGGAGTATTCCGAGGTCGGATACTTCTGGACGAGCTCCTGCAGCGCGACGAGCGCCTTCTCGGACCGGTCCTGGTCGCGGGTGACGTCGGGGATCTGCTTGTACTGCGACATCGCCATCAAGTACTGGGCGTAGGCCGCGTCCTTGCTCGCCGGATGCCGCTGCAGGTAGCGCTTCGAGGCGGTGATCGCGTCGTCGTACTTCTGGCCCTCGTAGTTCGCGTAGGCCGTCATCAGCAGCGCGCGGCGCGACCAGTCGGAATAGGCGTACTGCTTGTCGAGCGAATCGAACTTCTTGACCGCGCCCTCGTAGTCGCTGTCCTCGATCTTCGCCAAGCCCTCGCTGTAGAGTTTGTCGGCCGGCGTGTCCTGCACGACCTCGGGCTTGTACTTCTCGGCGAACAGGTTGGTCGGGTCGAGGGCGTCGCAACCGCCGAGACCGAGGCCGAAGGCGGTGATGAGCACGGCCGCCGCCGCTCCGCGGGTCCGAAGGGTCACAGGCATTGGCGGTTCTTCCCCCGAACGGGCGCGTCCTCGCTTCGGAGCGCCGTTGAGCCATCATGGGTTCATGTCGGCGCCGGCACTCTACCGGGTCCGGGCGGCCACCGCATCCCGGACTGCCGCGCACTTCACGGACGATTCACCGTGGCGGCAGATTCGGGCATGAAAGCGGCGGTTCCGCGCCCGCGCGGATCGGCGGGCGGCTGTGTCTTGCAGGCCACATCGCCCGGAGGCGGCAGGCCGGAAGGGTCTCTCAGAGGTCGCCGGCGAAGGCGGCGATGCCGAGCCCGGCGCCGAATTCGGCGAGCGCGGTCTCGCGGCGGGTCCCCTGCGCCTCGACGATCGCGTAGTTCGCGCGCTCGGCGAAGAGGGCTTCGAGGATGCCGACGTTCATGCGGTGGCCACCGCAATAGGAGCGGTAGGCCCCCTGGAGCGGCAGCCCGGCGAGCGCCAGGTCGCCGACGGCGTCGAGGAACTTGTGACGGACGAACTCGTCGGCGAAGCGCAGGCCCTCGGGGTTGACCACGTCGGTCTCGCCGACGGCGACGGTGTTCTCGAGGGACGCGCCGAGGGCGAAGCCCGCCTTCCAGTAGCGCTCCACGTCCTTCATCATGCCGAAGGTGCGGGCGGGCGCGATCTCGCGGCGGTAGGCGGCGGCGGTGAGGTCCATCGCCTTGCGCGAGCGGCCGATCACCGGGCTTTCGAAATCGATCTCGACGTCGAGGCGGAAGCCCCGGTCGATCGGGCGGAGCTCGGCGAAGGCGGCGCCGGCCTCGATGCGGACGTGGCGGAGGACCTTGATCCAGCGGCGGGCGGTGCCGGTCTGGGCGATGCCGACGGCGTCGATCGCCTTGACGAAAGGAAGCGCGCTGCCGTCGAGGATCGGCATCTCGGGCCCGTCGATCTCGACGAGCGCGTTGTCGACGCCCAATCCGTAGAAGGCGGACATCAGGTGCTCGATCGTGGCGACCGCCCCGGAATCGACGTCGCCGATCACGGTGCAAAGCTCGGTCGCGGAGACGCAGGCGTGGTGGGCCCTGATGAGTCGGTCGTTGCCGGAGGCCATTCCGGTGCGGAGGAAAGCGATACCGTGGTTCGCGGAAGCCGGGCGCAGCGTGATCGCAACCGGGTTTCCGGAATGGACGCCGATGCCGCTCAGCACGGCCGCGCCCTTGAGTGTTGTTTGTTGGTTCGTCCGCATTCCTTAGCCCTCGGCCGCGATCCGGCCACGCCACCGCGCGTATCGCGTTGTGACAACGCCTTCCGATCCGTCCGCTGCTTGAAGCCCCTGCGTGCGGCGTCGGTCCGAAAACCGCGCCGCTATTCGTTCGTTCGAGATTTTTATAGCTGCGGCGCACAGCCCGGCCAAATCACGCTTTCTTACGCTGTGTTACAGACACGCTCGCGCCGCGATCTCCGGAATATCGTTCCGGTTCAACGTGTTAAGGAATGGTTAACACGCCTACAACCAAGCGCTCGCGCTGTGTCCTGCGCGCACCACGCCCCCCGCCCGAACGCCGGGACGGGGCCGCGCCGAGCGGTTTTGCGACGAAAATCACCGGCGGCGCCCGGAAAATAGGCCACTCCATGTTGCAACGCAAAACGCCCCGGCACGGGTGCCGGGGCGGAAATCGCGTCGCGCGACGAGGTCCGCGGGCGTTGGCCCGCGGGGCTTCGGGGATCGCCGGATCAGTTGGCCTGGCGGCGCAGGAAGGCCGGGATCTCGAGCTGGTCGTCGTCCATCATCCGCGGCTGGGGCGCCATGCGGCCTTGCGCGTCGAGGTTGCCCTGCGCCGGGCGGTAGGTCGGGGCGACCGGAGCATGGACCCGCGGGGCCGGCGGCATCGGAGCCTGGACCTGCGG
>NZ_VRUX01000849.1:0-1425 GCF_008039885.1 Methylobacterium sp. WL103 | reverse complement strand
GCCAACACATCCCCTCAACACGACACTCGATCACCCTGGCGCGGGGTGGAGCAGCCCGGTAGCTCGTCAGGCTCATAACCTGAAGGTCACAGGTTCAAATCCTGTCCCCGCAACCAAACATCATATCATCCACAACGAGCCCACGCCGTCGAAAGACAGCGCGGGCTCGTTGCGTTTGGGCATTGAGACCGAGGTCGGACCCAGTCCAGGCGGAACGCGCCTCATCCGTTTCCGCGCCGGCGTGCCGGTCGGCCCAGGCCGAAGCGTGCGGGGCCGCCAGATGCACCCTTCACGACGAGCGCGCCCGGGCCAGCGCCTGTTTCCGCCAAATCCTCCATGATCGGACAATCCGGCCGGGCGTCGCCGTGGCAGCGCGCGGCCAAAGCCATCAGCGTCCGGCTCATGGCGTGAAGCTCCTCGGCCTTACGCTCCAGGGCGGCCACGTGCTCGAGCGCGATGCGCTTCACGTCGGCGCTGGCGCGGTCCCGGTCGCGCCACAGGGCAAGCAGCGTGCCGATCTGCTCCACCGTAAAGCCGAGGTCGCGCGCACGGCGGATGAAGCGCAGGGTGTGGATCCCCGCCTCGGTATAGTGCCGATAGCCCGCCTCCGAGCGTGCGGCCTCTGCGATCAGGCCGGTGCTCTCGTAGTAGCGGATCATCTTGGCCGAAACGCCGGAGGCGCGTGCGGCCTCGCCGATCGTCATCATCGTTGCACCTCACCGGCCGGGCGCCAGCGGCGCAGCAGCAGCGCGTTCCCGACGACGCTGACGCTGGAGAACGCCATCGCTGCGCCCGCCACCACCGGGCTGAGCAGCCCGAAGGCCGCGAGCGGGATGCCGACCACGTTGTAGGCGAGCGCCCAGAACAGGTTCTGCCGGATCTTGGCATAGGTCCGCCGCGCGATGTCGATCGCGTCGGCGACCACCATCGGATCGCCGCGCATCAGCGTGATGCCGGCCGCGTGCATCGCGACGTCGGTGCCGGTGCTCAAGGCAATGCCGACGTCGGCGGCGGCGAGCGCCGGCGCGTCGTTGACTCCGTCGCCGACCATGGCGACGCGGCGCCCACCCGCCTTCAGGCGGAGGATCGCCGCCGCCTTGTCCTCCGGGAGAAGCTCGGCCACCACCTCGTCGAGGCTGAGCGCCTCGGCCGCGTGGGCGGCGCTGCCCCGGTTGTCGCCGGTGAGCATCACCGTGCGCAGGCCGCGCCGGCCGAGGGCCGCGATGGAAGCGGCCGCGGAGGGTTTCACCGCATCGCCGAAGGCGATCAGGCCGAGCAGCCGCACGGGCGCGGTCCCCCTGGCTTCCTCCTCCGAGATCCAGGAAACCGTGCGGCCCGCCCGCGCCAGGGCTTCGCCCCGGTCCGCGAGGGGCGCCAGGTCGACGCCGTCCTCCTCCATCAGCCGGCGGCTGCCGAGGCGGAGCG
>NZ_VRUX01000848.1:0-1427 GCF_008039885.1 Methylobacterium sp. WL103 | reverse complement strand
AGCCCGCCGCCTGCCGCGCCGCGTCCGAGACCAGGATCGACACGCCATGCGCCTTGGTCGCCTGCTCCAGGCGGGCGGCGACGTTCACCGTGTCGCCGAGCACGGTGAATTCCAGGCGCATGTCCTCGCCGATGATGCCGCAGAACAGGTCGCCGTAGTGGATGCCGACGCCGATCCGCACCGGGGCGTGGCCGTCGTCCTTGAGGTTCCACCGGGCGATGATGGCGACGAGGTCCTTGGCGAAGGCGAGCGCCCGCGCGGCGTCGTCCGGCCGCGGCTCGGGCAGGCCGAACACGACCAGCGCCCCGTCGCCGATGAACTTGTCAATCACGCCGCCGCGAAGGCGGGCGATGCGCATCACCCGGCGCCGGAACGCGGTGAGGAAGGCCGAGAGTTCGTGCGGGTCGAGGTTCTCGGCCAGGGTGGTCGAGCCGCGCATGTCGACGAAGGCCACGGCGGCGTTCTGCCGGCGGCCGACCCGGAGGCTGTCGTCGGCGTCCGCGAGCCGCCCGGACAGTTCCTCGGGGAGGAACCGCGCCAGGCTCGCGCGGCGGCCGGCCTCCCGCAAGGCCGTGGTCGCGAGCACGGCGAGGAGCACGACGACCGCCGCGACGGCCGCCCAGACGGCGAGGGCGACGCGCGACACCGCCTCCTGCCGCGCGTCGAGCAGGGCCGCCTCGCGCGCCTCCATCTCGCGGACCAGGGTGCGGATCGCGTCCATCGTGCGCTTGCCCTGCCCCTCGGCGACGAGCCGTGCGCTTCCCGCCGCGTCGCCCGCCCGGCGCAGGGCGACGCCCTGGTCGAGCTCGCCCGCGAAACGATGCGCCAGCGCCCGCAGGCGAACGAGTTGCGCGAGCTGCTCCGGGTTGTCGGCGACGCGCTCGCGCAGGCGGTCGAGGTTGCGCTCGAAGGCCTCCCGGCTGGCGAGGAACGGCCCGAGGAACGCCTCGTCGCCGCTGATGATGAAGCCGCGCTGGCCGGTCTCGGCATCCTGCAACGCGGACAGGACCCGTGCGAGGCGGCCGTCGACTTCGACCGTATGGCGGACGGCGTCGCTCCCGTGCTGCTGGTAGACGACGCCCGCGACCGCGACGGCGATCATCACGACGAGGGCGGCAAAGCCCGCGCTCATCCAGGTGACGGTCCGCGACCGGACCAGGGTGAGGCGGAGCATCGTGCGCCCGAACCCCCGCAGGCCGCCCCAGCCCCGTTCCGCGGTCGCCGTCGGCGAGACCTGCGAGGACGGGGCGTCGCGCCAGGTCCGGGCGGGTTCAGGCGCGGTCGGCCCATCGCGCGACGCCGAAGAGCCGCCCGGATCGCCGCCCGGATCGCCGTCGACGTTCCGGGCCCTCGGGCGATCGCTCGCAAGGGCGAGCGCAAACCCGGCCCGGTCCGTCCCGCGGCGCAAGCCGCGCGACGGCGGGCGT
>NZ_VRUX01000847.1:0-1427 GCF_008039885.1 Methylobacterium sp. WL103 | reverse complement strand
GCCTCGCCCGAGCCGCCCGTCCGCGCCCCGTCGAGGACGCCCCCGCGGCGCCCGTAGAGGGCCCGACCCGGCGCCAGCAGCGCGCGGCGGCCTCGGCGACGCTCGCCTCCGGCGTGCAGACGCTCACCGTCGAACCCGACGAGGCCGGGATGCGGATCGACCGCTTCCTCACGGCCCGCTTCCCGCAGCTGCCCTTCGCCCGCGTGCAGAGCATCGTCCGCAAGGGCGAGCTGCGCGTCGACGGCAAGCGTGCCAAGCCGAACGACCGGCTCGAGCCGGGCATGGCCGTGCGGGTGCCGCCGCTCAAGCTCGACCAGCCGGCCGACCGCCCGCGCAACCCGGTCCGCGACCAGGACGACGCCGAATTCATCCGCTCGCTAGTCCTCTACGAGGACGCGGACATGATGGTGCTGAACAAGCCCTTCGGCCTCGCGGTGCAGGGCGGCTCAGGCACCGTCCGGCACGTGGACGGGCTGCTCGAGGCGCTGGCCGGCCCCGACGGCTCGAAGCCGCGCCTCGTCCACCGCCTCGACAAGGACACCGCCGGCTGCCTCATCGTCGCCAAGACCCGGGTCGCGGCGGCGACGCTCGCCAAGAGCTTCCGCTCGCGCGCGGCGCGGAAGATCTACTGGGCGCTCACCGCCGGCGTGCCGCGCACGCCGCAGGGCCGGGTCTCGACCTACCTCGTCAAGGAGGAGCCGACCGACGCCGACGCCCGCATGCGAATCGCCCAGCACGGCGAGGAGGGCGCCACCCATGCGCTGACCTACTACGCCACCGTCGACCAGGCGGCGCAGAAGGTGTCGTGGCTGTCGTTCAAGCCGGTGACGGGGCGGACCCACCAGCTGCGCGCGCACGCGGCCCATATCGGACACCCGATCGTCGGCGACCCGAAGTATTTCTCGGTCGAGAACTGGGCGCTCCCCGGCGGCATCCAGAACCGGCTCCACCTGCTCGCCCGCCGGATCGTGATCCCGCATCCGCGCACCGGCAAGCCGATCGACGTGAGCGCGCCTCTGCCGCCGCACATGGCGCAGAGCTGGAACCTGCTCGGCTTCGATGCCGCCCGCTACGACCCGATCGTCGACGCGCCGGAGGCGTGAGGCCAAATCGGCGACGCCCCGGAGGCGCGGGGCCAAGCGTTCGTGATCGCGAAGGCGGCCCGCGCGTCGTGCTCTGCGGCGCCGCGAGGGTTGGCAACCACCCCGCGAGGCTCATATCCTCGAACGGCAGCGAAGCGCCGGCCCTTCGCTGCGCGCGACCGAGCCTAACTCGACCCCCGAGCCTAACTCGACCCCGTGGTGAGACCCGATCGACATGAAGCTCACGACGCTGGCCTGCCTCGCCGCCCTTTGCGTGATCGGTCCCGAGACCCTCGCGATTGCCGCCCCGGCTGCGGCCCCGGGCGCCCAGGCGCAGCCGTCGCT
>NZ_VRUX01000846.1:0-1428 GCF_008039885.1 Methylobacterium sp. WL103 | reverse complement strand
TGAGCCAGCCGGCGGCGCCGTCGAGGGCGCGGCCCAACGGCTCGACCTTGCGGAAGCCGCAGCAGGCCTGTCGCGCCTCCACCGAGTGGCGGAAGCCGTTGATGCCGGCGTCGCGCACGAACGCCTCTTCGGCGACGCGCTCCGGCGCGTAGGCCTGGATGCGGATGCCGTAGGCCGATTCCGTCTCGGCCCAGACATCGTAGGTCTCGGGGTAGAGGCGGCCGGTGTCCAGGGTGACGATCTCGGTCCGGCCCTTCGCCGTCGCGAGCGCGTGGGTGAGCGCCTGATCCTCGATGCCGAGGCTCGTGGTGAAGACGAGCCGGCCGGGGATCGTCGCCTCGACGAGGGCGATTCGTCCGCGCAGGTCGAGGGGTTTCATCTGGGCGGCGAGGTCGAGGGCCGCCTGGGGGCTTTGAAGGGTCATCGCCTGTTCGTTCGCGGGCCGGCACGTGCGCCGGCACTGGTTGTTCCGTGAGATGTTCGCTATAACGAACGGTGTCAAGGCGCCGCCGTACGGCCGGACGGGACTGCGCTGCACTGCAGAAGACCTTGGCAACACGCTGCGATCGGGATCGGTTGCGCGAAAATGGAAGTTCCTTCTCATGGGGGCCCTGCGCGGGCCGCATGGCGGGACGACGTCGAGACGTGAGGTTGGCCTTGGATTCGATCGACCTGAAGATCCTGGCACTGCTCCAGACGGACGCCACGCTGTCGATCGCCGCGATCGGCGAGCGGGTCGGCCTGTCGCAGACGCCGTGCTGGAAGCGTATCCAGCGTCTGGAGGCAGACGGTGTGATCGACCGGCGGGTGGCCGTGCTCGATCCCGTCAAGCTCGGGCTCGGGCTCACCGTCTTCGTGTCGATCGAGACCGCCGACCATTCGCGCGATTGGCTGGAGCGATTCGCCGGCACCGTCTCGGCGATGCCGGAGGTGCTGGAATTCTACCGGATGGCCGGCGACGTCGACTACATGCTCCGCGTCGTCGTGGCCGACATGAGCGCCTACGATACGTTCTATAAGCGGTTGATCGCGACGCTGCCGTTGAAGAACGTCACCTCGCGCTTCGCCATGGAGAAGGTGAAGTCGACCACCGCCCTGCCGCTGCCCGCCCCCCCGACCAACGGCCGCCAGATCCAGGGGCTGCCACCGACCCTGGCTGCGGTCGGAGAATAATCTTCTTTTTCGCACCGCAACGACGATCGACTCCTTCTCCAAATCGAGCGTTCTGTAAAACGGACGTTTTCCCGTTGACAGGGGCTCGCCGCCCCACGACATGGTCTGCCGATGTCACGCCAAAGCCTCCTTCCCCGCACTGCGCCGTTCGGCGACAGCGAGCGGGCCAGCCTCGACGCCGTCCTCTGCAGCGCGACGGCGATCCAACGCGCCTGGCTCGCCGGCTTCCTCGCGGGCGTCGACGCGGCCGGCGGG
>NZ_VRUX01000845.1:0-1430 GCF_008039885.1 Methylobacterium sp. WL103 | reverse complement strand
GGGCGGGCGCGTCTCGCGATGGGGCACCGCTCGCCCTGGTTGCGCTGGCCCCGGGCACTCTTGCCAAGGTGCCGCCCACGGTCGCATGCAGCACGCCGCCACCCCCGCGAGATCCCCACGCGATGTCCTCACCGATCGCCCCGTCGGACGTTCCGGCCCATGACGGCCTGCCGCCGGCGCGACGGGGGCGGGCGATGGTCGCGGTGCTCACCGGCGTCGCCCTCGCGACCCTCGACACGGCGATCGCCAACACCGCCCTTCCCACCATCGCCGCCGACCTCGGCGTCGACCCAAGCGCCTCGGTGTGGATCGTGAACGCCTACCAGCTCGCCGTCGTGGCGACGCTGCTGCCGATCGCGGCGCTCGGCGAGATCGTCGGCCAGCAGAGGATCTACATCGCAGGCTTCATCCTCTTCACCGCGTCCTCGCTCGTCTGCGCCCTGGCCTGGTCGCTGCCGACGCTCGTCGCGGCGCGGGTGCTGCAGGGCGTCGGCGCGAGCGCGTTGATAGCGGTCAACATCGCCCTCATCCGCTTCATCTATCCGGCCGACCAGCTCGGGCGCGGCGTCGGCCTCAACGCCTTCGTCGTCGGCGTCGGCTTCGCGGTCGGCCCGACCGTCGCCTCGCTGATCCTCGTCGCCGCGCCCTGGCCCTGGCTCTTCGCCGTCAACGTGCCGATCGGCCTCGTCGCCCTGCTCCTGGCCTGGACCGCGCTGCCGGACACCGGGCGCTCCGGCCATCGCTTCGACGTCGTCGGCGCGCTGCTCAACGCCTCCGCCTTCGCGCTCCTCGTGCTCGCCCTCGGCGAGGCGGCCCACGAAGGACCGCTCTGGCGCATCCTGGCGGAAGCCGTCGGCTCGCTCGCCTGCTTCCTGCTCCTGCTGCGCCGGCAGGCGGGGCATCCCGCGCCGATGCTGGCCGCCGACCTGCTCCGGCGTCCGCTGTTCGCCCTCTCGGCCACCACGTCGGTGTGCTCGTTCGCGGCGCAGGGGCTCGCCTTCGTCTCGCTGCCGTTCCTGTTCCAGCACACGCTCGGGCGCACGCAGGTCGAGACCGGCTTCCTGATGACGCCCTGGCCCGTCGTGGTCGCGCTGCTGGCGCCGCTCGCCGGGCGGCTCTCGGACCGCTACCCGCCCGGGTTGCTCGGCGGCATCGGGCTCGCGATCCTCGCCCTCGGGATGGGGTTGCTCGCGGGACTTCCGGCGAACCCGAGCGTCGTGGACATCGGCTGGCGGATGGCGATCTGCGGCGGCGGCTTCGGCTTCTTCCAGGCGCCGAACCTGCGCGCGATCATGACGAGCGCGCCGCCCGCGCGGTCCGGGGGCGCGAGCGGCATCGTCGCCACCTCGCGGCTCCTCGGCCAGACCATGGGCGCCGCCCTCGTGGCCGCCTGCTTCGCGATCGCGGATGCGCACGGGCCGGCGCTCGCG
>NZ_VRUX01000844.1:0-1431 GCF_008039885.1 Methylobacterium sp. WL103 | reverse complement strand
GTCCGCGATCTAGCACTACCTGGGCACTTTGATGTTAGAGGGCAGCCTGAAGCGCCTTCGGCAGTGTGGGCACAGGACGGGCGGAACGAGGCTGGCGAACAGCTGACCGATGATGGCCTGCCGCACGGCGGGCAGGCTGGGTGACGGCGGCGGCCCCGGAAGACGGGTCGTCATTTTTCCCCCGCCCCGTCCGACGATGTTCGGCGAGGCGGAGGTGCTGCAGGTAGGTGCAGGCGATACACGTCATCAGCGCGTGTCGATGCAGCCCGGTCCAGGACCGTCCCTCGAAATGGTCGAGGCCGAGTTCTTCCTTGAGCTGCTGATGGGCCTGCTCGCAGACCCAGCGCGCCTTGATCGTGCCTGCCAGGGCGCGCCGTGACGTCTCGGCCGGCAGGTTGGACAGATAGTATTTGCGCTCACCCGACGAGCGCCACTCGCCCACGAGCCAGACGTTCGCGCCCGGCAGATGCCGGTTGTTGCCCCAGACCGGACCGTCGCCGGCCCGCACTCGGATGGCGGCGAACCGGGCCGAGAGCTTGCCCTTCGTGCACTGGCGCCACGTCACGCGTCGCCGGGGCAGGTCGGCGAGCACCGCCTCGGCCTCACGCGGCTCCCGGTCCGGCGAGGGCTTGCGGGCGCGCCCCGTCGGCGGCACGAGCCGCACGTCGGCTGCGTAGACCTTCTGGTTCTTCACGATGCCCACCGCCCAGCGCAGGCCCCTTACATCCAGGCCGTGACGGAAGGCGGCGCTGACGCCGTAGCCCGCGTCCGCCAGCACCGTGCCGAAGCGTAGACCGGCGGCCTGCAGGCGATCGAGTTCCGACAGCGCGACTCACCCTTGCTTCGCGGCGTGGTCGTGGCCTCGGGTACGCCGGCCTGCACACATCGTTGCGGATCGCTCGTCCACGCCTCGGGCAGGAACAGGCACAAGCCCACCGGCACGGGCACCTCGCCCTGCGCCAGGGTGAGGGAGACCAGAGACTGGCAGTTGGCCTGCTTGCCCAGCGCACTGCAGTACTGGCGCGCCACCCCGACCGAGCGCGTGCCCTTCTTCGGCAGGGCGGTGTCGTCGATCACCAGGCAGGCATCGGATCCGCCGACCAGCCGATCCGCCTGACGAGCCAGTTCCGTCCAGAGCGGGCGATCGTCCCAGGCTGGGCTGGCGATGAAGTGCTGCAACTGGTCGTGGCCCGATAGCCCGAGCCGTGCCGCCATCGGCTGCAGGCTCTTGCGATCTCCCGGCCCCAGCAGACCCCGGAGGTAGAGCGGTGCCCAAATTCGTCGGGTCTTGCGGCCCATCGCAGCCAAGAACGGCGCCAGCCACGTATCGAGCCCGTCCGTCCCCTCGCGATCCCGATCCATCGCCGCCCCCGAGCCATCCTCGGGCAGACAACGCATCACGACCCTTTAAAGTGCCCAGGTAGTGCTAGG
>NZ_VRUX01000843.1:0-1434 GCF_008039885.1 Methylobacterium sp. WL103 | reverse complement strand
GAAGTTTCCATCGAGAAGTGACCCGTGTCTGAACCCACCCCTGGCTTTTTGGTCGGGGGGTCATGGAGTGATCGACATGGCGTTATTGAGTGTCATTCGGCGCTGGGCGTTCCGAGAAGGGATGCCGATCCGGGAGATTTCGCGACGTACAGGATTGTCGCGCAACACGATCCGCAAGTACCTGCGGTCGGATGAGAAGGAGCCGCTCTACCGAGTGCCGGAGCGGCCCAGCAAGTCGGACCCGTTCGCCGCGAAGCTGTCGGGCTGGCTGAAGACGGAGGCGAGTAGGTCACGCAAGCAGCGGCGCACGGCGCGGCAGATGCACACCGATCTGGTTCTTCTGGGCTATGACGGCTCCTACGGTCGGGTCGCAGCTTTCATCCGCAGTTGGAAAGAAGACCGGCAGATCCAGCAGCAGACCACGGGACGAGGAACGTTCGTTCCTCTAGTCTTCGCGCCAGGGGAGGCGTTCCAATTCGACTGGAGTGAGGACTGGGCGGTTCTCGGGGGCGAGCGCGTCAAGCTCCAGGTCGCTCACACCAAGCTGTCGCATAGTCGGGTCTTCGTCGTGCGGGCGTACCCGCTTCAGACCCACGAGATGTTGTTCGACGCGCACTTCCATGCCTTCCGCGTGCTGGGCGGCATCCCGGGACGTGGCATCTACGACAACATGAAGACCGCCGTAGATCGGGTGGGCTCTGGCAAGGCTCGGCAGGTAAATGGGCGCTTCGCCGCTATGGCAAGCCACTATCTGTTCGACACAACTTTCTGCAATCCCGCATCGGGCTGGGAGAAGGGTCAGGTCGAGAAGAACGTCCAGGATGCGCGTCGTCGGCTATGGCAACCGTTACCCAGCTTCGCCGATCTCGACGGGCTGAACGCCTGGCTCGAGACGCGCTGCATTGCGGCTTGGAAGGAGATCCCGCATGGGGAGCTTCCCGGCACGCTTGCGGATGCGTGGACCAATGAGGTGCCGAGCCTGATGCCGCTTGGCCGTCCCTTCGACGGCTTCGTCGAGCACACCAAGCGGGTCTCGCCGACCTGCCTCGTGCACTTCGAGCGCAACCGCTATTCGGTTCCGGCCTCTCTTGCCAACCGTCCCGTGAGCCTGCGGATCTACCCGCAGCGCATCGTTGTGGCCGCGGAAGGCCGGATCCTGTGCGAGCATCCCCGGGTCATCGCGCGCTCGCATACCATGGCCGGGCGCACGGTCTACGACTGGCGCCACTACCTGGCCGTCATCCAGCGCAAGCCGGGCGCCCTGCGCAACGGGGCTCCCTTCGCCGAGATGCCGGACGCGTTCCGGCGGCTGCAAGGTCACCTCCTCAAGCATCCTGGCGGCGATCGGGAGATGGTGGAGATTCTGGCACTCGTGCTGCATCATGACGAGCAGGCCGTTCTCTGCGCGGTCGAACTGGCGCTCGACGGCGGCGT
>NZ_VRUX01000842.1:0-1441 GCF_008039885.1 Methylobacterium sp. WL103 | reverse complement strand
CGGCGGAGAAGCGGTCGGCGACGAGGGGTCCTGAGAACAGGCCGCCGGAGCCGGCTTCCCAGACCGAGACGGCGACGTAGTCGCCGACCCCGATCACCGGCTCGATCGAGGGGCGCTTGTCGCCGAAGGAGGCGAGCAGGCTGTCGAGCGGGCGTCCGCGCAGGGCCTCGATCACGGCCGGCGTCACGTCCACGAGCTCGTAGCGCGCCAGCAGCCCCTCCGGCGTCGAGACCTCGGCCCCCGCCTCGACGGCCCGCGCCGTCGGACCCGAAGCCGGAAGGACCGAACAGCCGCCGACGAGGCAGGCGGTCAGCGCGAACAGCGCCGTGAAACGAACCATCTTCGAACTCCCGGGGCCGATCCCGCCCCGATGAGGCCGGACACAACCCGCGTATGACCCTGTCGTCTGCGTCGCGAGCCCGTGCGAACCGAGCCCTCGCCGGAGCGCGGGCGGACGGAGCGCGGACCTGGTGGCTCGACGTTGCGCGCCAAAGCCTGCCATCGCTTTAACGATCGCCGGAAGCGCGCGCCCCGGACATCGCCCGGCATTGCGTCACCACCGTGGCACGGCCACGCTTGTTCTCAGGTGTGCGGTGATGGCGCGTCCCGGCCGATTGCCGCCCGCAGGCGGCGACCGAGGTCGTCCGCGGTGCGATCGACCCGCCGGGGGGCGCCCGCGGCGGCGGGGCCGAACCGGAACAGCGCGTAGTCCGTCGCTCTGTCGCCGAAGCCCGGCCGGCAGGTCGGGAGCGCGGGCGCGTGGTCGCCGTAGACGCAGAGCATCGCATCGAGCCCCGTCAGCGCCGCCACGAGGTCCTCGACCATCCGCCCGGCGGCGGCGACATGGTGGAGGTACTGCGCCAGCGGGTCGTCGATGCCCGGAAGGCGGCCCGGCTTCCAGGGCCCGTGGTTCTCCATGGTGACGCCGAACAGGAACAGCGGCCCGCGCCGTGCCGCGACCTCGGCGCGCACGCGCGCCCCGAAGGCGGCGTCGCCGACATAGGGGCCGACCCGGGGCGCGTCGGCGAACGCCTCCTCCATCACCAGGGTCTCGAAGCCGAACGCCTTCATCACCCGGGCGCGCTGGAAGAAGTCGCGGTGGAACGGGTGGACGAAGGTGGTGGCGTAGCCGTTTCGCCGGGCGGCGCGGGCGATGCTGTCCGGCTCGTTCCCGCCCGAGGCGAGGTAGGGATCGAACACGCCGAAGCCGAGCTCGCCCGCGGCCCGCCCGGTGAGGACCGCGTGCTCGGTCCGCATGGTGTAGGCGCCGTGCGCGGGCACCCGCAGGCGGCCGTACTCGCTCGCGCGCGCCCGGATCAGGTCCATCGCCGGCAGGTGCGGCCCGCCGAGCCGCTCGGGATCGAGGAAGGATTCGAGCTGGATCACGACCACGACGGCGTCGCCCGGCGCCCGGACGGTCGCCGGCGCCGCGACGGAGGCC
>NZ_VRUX01000841.1:0-1446 GCF_008039885.1 Methylobacterium sp. WL103 | reverse complement strand
ACCGCGGGGGGCGCGTTGCGCGCGGTGAGCCTCGCGGGGCGGGAGTTGCCGGCGCGGGTGCGGGTCTTCCGCGAACACGTCCGCGCCGAGATGATGAAGCGATTCTCGGTCGAGTCCGATCAGAGCTGACGCCGGGACGGTCCTGAGAGCCTGTCTGCGGTCCTCGGCGGCCGGCGCCCTGCCGCCGCCGCATGCCGGCATCGCCCGCCCGATCACGGGCGTGACCGCCATGATGGGCCGCCTGGCTTAGGGCGACGTCGGCCTGACGGTGCCCGGTGCGGGCCGCCGAGACGAAGTCGGCGCGATGGCCGCGGAAGAGCTCGGCGCCTCCGTCCAGGAGATCGGCCGGCAGGTGCAGGGCTCGGCGAGCTTGGCGCAGGCGGCCATGGGCGAAGCCGACGAGACGGCGCAGCTCGTCCAGGCCCTGACCCGGGCCGCGGCCTAAATCGACGACGGGGTCGGGCCGATCTCCGGCATCGCCGGGCAGACCAACCTCCCGGCGCTGAACGCCACGATCGAGGCGGCGCGGGCCGGGGAAGCCGGCCGCGGCTTCGCCGTGGTGGCCGCCGAGGTCAAGGAGCTGGCGAGCCAGACGGCGCGGGCGACCCACGAGATCGCCGGGCAGATCGCGCAGATCCAGTCGGCCACGGGTCACGGCGATCGACGGGATCGCGGTGCGCATCCGCGACATGAGCGCCATGGCGACCACGATCGCCGCGGCGGTCGAGGAGCAGGGCGCGGCGACCCAGGAGATCGTGCGCAACGTCACCCAGGCCTCGATGGGGACGAGCGAGGTCACGAGCACCATCGCCGGCGTGGCGGGCGCCGCCGAGGAGACGGGGGCCCGGCGTCCCAGGTATTCGCGTCGGCCTCCGCGCTGTCGCGCCAGTCCGACCACCTCGGCGCGGAGGTGACCTGCTTCCTCGCGACGGTGCGCGCGGCATGAGTTGCGGGCCGCCGCGCCTGCCGCTTTGTCAGCTTATGCGCGCCGGTACGCGGTGGGATATCGCGTGATGACCGCGGTCGGTCGGTGCGGTGATGCGGGCACGCGGCGACCGCGGTTTTGTCGCGGACGATGATGCTGCGCAGAGCGCCAGGCTGGTGCCGGTGGAGAGGATCGAACTCCCGACCTTCGGTTTACAAAACCGCTGCACTACCGCTGTGCTACACCGGCGGACCCGTTTCGACGCCGCGGCGGGACGAAGCTGCGCCGCGGTGCTGATCGACGCGTCTTAGACGATGGTTGCGCGGGGTTCGTCAAGGCGCGGGACGCGGGCGCGCTCGTCGCCGCGACCCAGGGACCCAGCGCCCTGGCGGCAGGCGGCGAAGGGCTTATCTCACCAGCTGACGGTGCGCACGCGCCCGGGCGTCGCGATCTGCGATGCGTTCGGGCGAGGCGGTCCCGTCGGCGCTCCCCGAGGGCCCGGCATCCGGTCCGCCGCGGGC
>NZ_VRUX01000840.1:0-1449 GCF_008039885.1 Methylobacterium sp. WL103 | reverse complement strand
CCCTCGGGCCGGCCGAAGAGCGCCGAGCCCTTGTCGACGGGGCGCGCGCCGCCGCTCGCCACTGCCCTGGCCAAGCTCCCCCTCGACAAGCTGACCGTGCCCGAGGGCTTCAAGGTCGAGGTCTACGCCAGCGGCCTCGCCAACGCCCGCTCGATGCGCCAGAGCCCGGACGGGACGCTGTTCGTCGGCACCCGCGCGGTCGGCAAGGTCTACGCGATCCCGGCGAAGGTCGGGCCGGACGGGAAGCGCGAGGTCAAGACCATCGCCACCGGCCTGCACCGGCCGAACGGGCTCGCGTTCCACGAAGGGTCGCTGTTCGTGGCCGAGCTCTCGAAGATCTGGCGCTACGACGGCATTGAGGCCCGCCTCGACGACGTGCCGAAGCCGGTGCTGGTCTACGACGACCTGCCCAAGGACGAAGCGCACGGCTGGAAGTTCATCGCCATCGGCCCCGACGACAAGCTCTACGTGCCGGTGGGATCGCCCGGCAACATCACGATGCCGCCCGACACCCATGCCCAGATCCGGCGGATGGACCTCGACGGCAAGAACGTCGAGGTGGTCGCCCGCGGCGTGCGCAACACCGTCGGCTTCGACTGGAACCCCACGACGAAGCAGCTCTGGTTCACCGACAACGGCCGCGACTGGGTCTCGGAGGACATCCCGAACGACGAGCTGAACGTGCTGACCGAGCCCGGCAAGCAGCATTTCGGCTTCCCGTACTGCCACCAGGGCACCTTCACCGACCCGGAATACGGCTGGGGCCATTCCTGCGCCGAGTTCACGGCGCCGGCGGCCCTGCTCGGCCCGCACACCGCCTCGCTCGGCCTGCGCTTCTACACCGGCGCGATGTTCCCGGAGGACTACAAGAACGCGATGTTCATCGCCCGGCACGGCTCGTGGAACCGTACGCGCAAGCTCGGCGGCGACGTGGTGGTGGCGCGGCTCGGACCCGACGGCAAGGTCGCCTCCGTCGAGCCGTTCCTCACCGGCTTCCTGCAGGACAACACGTATGTCGGCCGCCCGGTCGACGTGCTGGTCGCCCAGGACGGCGCGCTCCTGGTCTCGGACGACTACAACGGCGCGATCTACCGGGTCAGCGCCGCGAAATGATCCGATCGATCGCCCCCGCGCTCGCCCTCGCGACGCTCCTCCTCGGGGCGGCCTCGTCCGCTCCGTTGGGCGAGCGCCTCGCACCCTGCCTCGCCTGCCACGGGGCGCAGGGCACCTCCGAGACCGAGGGCGTGCCCTCCCTCGGGGCGCAACAGGCCGACTACGTCGTCACGCAGCTGTTCCAGTTCCGGGAGCGGCAGCGCGAGGCGGCGCCGATGAACGAGATGGCCGCCGGCCTCTCCGACGACGACCTGCGCGCCTTCGCCGATGCCCTGGCCGCTTTGCCCGCACCGGTCGCCGCGGGCGGGCCGCCCGATCCGGCGCTCGACGCGCGGG
>NZ_VRUX01000083.1:0-11595 GCF_008039885.1 Methylobacterium sp. WL103 | reverse complement strand
CGCCCGCGGCGGGCGCGGCCAGCGCCGACCTGGTGGCCAGGGGAAGCGTGAGGGCGGCCGACGCCAGGAGGGCGGCGCCCGCGAAGAAGAGCCGAGCCAGCCGCATCGTCCATCTCCTGATCTGCGCACGACGAAGGAACGCCCGCACCGCGCGGCGATGCCGGCGCGGCACTTCCGATTGTGTTCCGGCCTGCCTCTGATAGAGAGGCCGGAAGCCGTCCGCACCTGTCTGGCGGAGCTCGGTTAACGGAGCTTGAAACCGGGGACGCGGCCGGTCCACGATGCGCCGACGCCGCGCGAGGCGTTCGTGTCGGGCCTGCCCGAACCCGGTGATGGGAGAGATGATGTCGTTGAAGCGCAAGCCGCTCGTCGTCGTGACGCGACGCCTGCCGGACGCGGTCGAGACGCGGATGCGCGAGCTGTTCGATGCGCGGCTGAACCACGACGACGCCCCGCTCGCGCCCGAGCAGATCGCCGCCGCGATGCGCGAGGCCGACGTGCTCGTTCCCACTGTCACCGACAAGATCGATGCGGGCCTCCTCGCCCAAGCCGGGCCGAACCTCCGGCTGATCGCCAACTTCGGCAACGGCGTCGATCACATCGACGTGTCGGCAGCCTTGGAGCGCGGCATCACCGTCACCAACACCCCCGGCGTCCTCACCGAGGACACCGCCGACATGACCATGGCGCTGATCCTGGCCGTGGCGCGGCGCGTGCCCGAGGGCGCGCGCATCATTCCCGACGACGACTGGACCACGGGCTGGTCGCCGACCTGGATGCTCGGGCGCCGCATCACCGGCAAGCGCCTCGGCATCGTCGGCATGGGCCGGATCGGCCAGGCGCTCGCGCGCCGCGCCAAGGCGTTCGGGCTGCAGATCCACTATCACAACCGCCGCCGGGTGCCGGCCGCGATCGAGGCCGGGCTGGAGGCGACCTACTGGGAATCACTCGACCAGATGCTGGCCCGCGTCGACATCGTGTCGGTCAACTGCCCGCACACGCCCGCGACCTACCACCTGCTCTCGGCCCGCCGCCTCAAGCTGATGAAGCCCGAGGCGATCGTCGTGAACACGGCCCGCGGCGAGGTGATCGACGAGAACGCGCTCGCCCGCCTGATCGAGGCCGGCGAGATCTCTGCGGCCGGCCTCGATGTGTTCGAGCAGGAGCCGGCGGTGAGCCCGCGCCTGGTCAAGCTCGCCAAGTCCGGCAAGGTCGTGCTGCTGCCGCACATGGGCTCGGCGACGTTCGAGAGCCGGATCGACATGGGCGAGAAGGTGATCATCAACATCAAGACCTTCATGGACGGTCACCGCCCGCCGGACCGGATCCTGCCCAGTATGCTCTGAGGCGCGCGGGGCGGGCATCGGCATGGCGGGCGTCGCGACGCAGAAGGCCACGGTTCCGGGTCTCGCCGCGCGCATGGCTGCGTTCCGCAGCCTCGGCGGCAATTGCGAGTTCGGCTTTGTACAGCGCTATTGCGGCGCCGAGCCCTCGGGCCTGCTCCGCTTCTCCTACACGCCGCTCGACGACCTGATCGATGCGCTGGAAACCCGCTTCGAGCGCTACGGCGCGCCCTCGGACCTCGTGCTGGCTCCGACCGCGACCGGCGTCTACTATTGCCGGAGCCGGACCTACAACATCTGGTCGAACACGCAGCGGGCCGTCGCGGGCACCGACCACGACGCGCTGCTCGAACGCGAGTACGGCCGGGTCGCGCATCTTAAGGCGAGGATGCTCGCCGACCTTGCCACCGGCGAGAAGATCCTCGTGCGAAAGGCCGACGCGGGACAGACCGACGCCGACTTCCAGCGCCTGGCCGAGGCGGTCTGGCGCCACGGCCCCTCGACCCTGCTGCGGGTGAGGGAAGCCGCCCCGGGCTCGGCGACCGAGCCGCTCCGGCGCACCGGCGACCTTGTGCTCGAAGGAAGCGTCCGGCGGTTCGCCCCCGGCGAGCAGGCCTGGGACGTCGAGCTCGAATCTTGGGTCGCGCTGTGCGACGCGGCCTACGCCGCCCATGCCGGCGTGGCGCCGGCCGCGCTCGCCACCGCGCCCTCGGCCGACGCGATGCGGCTTCCGCACGGGACGGCGCGGCACAAGGGACGGCACCGGGAGCGGGGCCTCAGCGCCTTCACCAAGCTCCTCGACACGACCCGGTTCGACCCGGCCAAACCCTACGTGTTCTCGGCCTGGGTCCGTATACCGGCGCACGCGTTGCCCGAGCGCGTCTTCGCCGTCATGGGCCGCGAACGGCTCGGCTGGTGCGACGCAGACCTCACCATCCGCAACCGGTGGCAGCGAGTCTGGGCTGCGGGGCGCGTCGGCGACGGGACCGACCGCCCCTGCGTCGGCCTCGGCCTGATCGGGGATGCTGGCGACCGATTCGAGTCCCGCGACTGGCATCTGCGGGAGGGGGCGGTGCCCGACTGGTCGGCCCCCCCGCCACCGGAGGCGATGGGCTTTTTCGCGCGCCTGCGCGACCGCCTTGGCGGCTGATCCGGGTTCGATTGTCCAAGCAGGGCGTGCAGCTCAGACTATGTCGCCGCCCACTGAGACTGGCGCGTTCGCGCTCTGGAACAGCCGCTCGCTCGTGAGCTTGAGGAAGCTGAAACCGAATTCCGGGTTCTGGTAGTAGAGCTGCTTGACCGCGGAATAGGGCACCTCCAGCGCCCGGCCAGCCTCCGTGCAGATCAGCGAAGCCGTGCGCCGGTTGCCCGGCGAGAGCAGGCCGAGCTCGCCCACGATGCCGCCGGCCCGCACCTCGATTTCGTATTCCGGTATGCGGAAGCAGCCGGCCTCGACGTAGTACATCGTCGTCGCCTCCTCGCCCATGGCGAAGAGCGCGGCGCCGGCCGCGAAGGCGCGCTCGGTGCCGTAGGGCTTGAGCCAGTCGAGGGAGAGGTCGCCCTCGGCGGCCGTCTCCACGTCGCGCACGAGCCGGACCATCTGCCAGAGCCGCCAGGCGTTGAACGGGATCTGGATCGCCTCCGTCAGCACCACCGGCATGCTGCCGATCAGCAGCCCGTAGGTGATGACCGCGGCGCTCGCGACCAGCGAGATGATCCTGAGGGGGATCATCGTACTCATCGCCGAGGCCGAGATGGTCAGCGCCGTCCCGAGATAGCCGATGCCCTCGACCCAGTTCATCAGACGGCCCCATTCCGCGTCGCGATCGCACGCCGCCTGATGCATCGCGTTTCGGGCCCGACCGCAAGACGATCCGGCGCCGCCGCCGCATCCCGTCAGGCGGCTGTGCCCATCCGGATACGCTCGGCGACGGCGACGGCGGCGCGCACGCCCTCTTCGTAGGCGCCGCCGGCGGTGCCCCATTGCTCGCGCGACAGCGCCTCGCCGGCAAACCAGATCGTCCCGCCGACCGCCTCATGGAGCACGCGGCGTGCACCCGCATGGCCGGGCGGCACCGAGGCCCAGGAGCCGCGCGACCACGGATCGTGGCGCCATTCGCTGACCGCTGGGATCGACAGGTCGTGCAGGCGGCGCGCTCCGAAATGGTCGGCCAGCGTCGCGCGCACGCGGCGGCGCAGCCCGTCCTCCCCGGTGCCGGCCGCGTCGATCTCGGCGGCGCCGACCGCGTCGAGCTCGAAGTAGTGGAACGGCGTGTCGTCGATCCGCGTGAGCAGGCCCGGCGGGCTGAGTCGGCCGCCGACGAGGCTCGCGAGGCGGTCCCGACCGCGGAACGGGCTCGACGGCCAGTGCAGCACCGCGTGCTCGTAGATGCCGGCGCGGAACCCGTCGATCGCCGCGCGGGTCGGCGCGGGCAGGGCCGGAGAGAAGGCGACGGCGTCGCGCAGCACCATCATCGGCACCGTCACGACCACGGCGCGGGCCTTCAGGCGCCGGCCGTCGGCGGTGGCGATGCGGACGCCGACGCCCGACCAGTCGATCCGCGTCACCGGACAGTTCAGCGCGATCGGCAGCTCTTGCGCGAGGCGGGCGAGGTAGCCGCCGAAGCCGCCGGCGATGAAGAAGTTGTCGCCGTATTCCATGCTGGGGAAGTCGTGCAGCGAGACCTCCTTCAGCGGCCGGCCGGAGACCAGCCCGTGGACCAGGGCGACGCGGGCGCCCCAGGGGCCGAGGCTGCAGGGCAGGGCGCTCGCCGCGGAGCGGTCCGGGCCGTCCTCGGCGGCGCCCGCATGCATCGCCCGGTCGGCGCGGTCGAAGGACCGGGCCGAGGCGGCGACCTCCGACGGACGTCCCGGGCGGCGTCCGACCCAGACGTGTCCCTCCTGCGCGGCGCGGCGGAGGGGCTCGTCGCGGGCGAAGCCCAGCTGCACGAGGGGGTTGATCGGCCCGGCATGAAGCCAATGCGCTCCGAGGTCGATCGCGTGACCGCGCAACGTCGTCGTCACCGTACGACCGCCGACGCGGTCCCGCGCCTCCAGCACGGCGACCGACAGGCCGGCGGCGATCAGGGTGCGGCGTGAGATGTCGTTCATGCGGGCTGTCCGTGAAATCCGATGCGCTCGGCGGGGCAGGACAAGCCGAAGGCCCACGATCCGATCCCCGCCCGCCCGCATGGCTGCCGCGCGGAACCGGCGAACCTGTCCGAACCGTCATCTTTTCGCGATGCTCCGGTCATCCGGGCGGTTCCAGGATGCGGGCGACCGATCGGAGGAGGACAGCCGGATCGTGACCGTCCAGACCCATTCCGCCCCGTCCCGGTCCGCGCTATGGACCGAACCCATGCGGCTCCTGATCATCGAGGACGATCGCGAGGCGGTCTCCTACCTCGTCAAGGCGTTCCGGGAGGCCGGCCACGTCGCCGACCACGCGACCGACGGCCTCGACGGCTACGGCCTCGCCTGCGACGGCGCCTACGACGTGCTGATCGTCGATCGCATGCTGCCGAAGCTCGACGGGCTCTCGCTGATCCGGTCGCTGCGCGAGCAGGCGGTGACGACGCCGGTGCTGATCCTGTCCGCGCTCGGGCAGGTCGACGACCGGGTGAAGGGCCTGCGCGCCGGCGGCGACGACTACCTGCCCAAGCCCTACGCGTTCTCCGAGCTGCTCGCCCGCATCGAGGTGCTCGCCCGCCGCGGCGGCGCCTCGGGCGCGAGCGCCGAGGCCACCGCCTACCGCGTCGGCGACCTCGAGCTCGACAGGCTGTCCCACCGCGTGACCCGGGCCGGCCAGGACGTGGCGCTGCAGCCGCGCGAGTTCCGGCTGCTCGAATACCTGATGCGCCATGCCGGCCAGGTGGTGACCCGGACGATGCTGCTGGAGCACGTCTGGGACTACCACTTCGATCCGCAGACCAACGTCATCGACGTCCACGTCTCGCGCCTCAGGGCCAAGCTCGACAAGGGCTCCGCCACGCCGATGATCCACACGATCCGCGGCGCCGGCTACATCCTGCGCGCCGACGAGGCGCGGGCGTCGTGACGACGGCCGTCCCTTGGCCGTCGCGAATCCCATCCCCGTGACGCCGCACGCCCCGGCGCCGGACGGCCCCCTCACGCGCATCCAGAAACTGTTCCGGACGACGGCGTTCAAGCTGTCGATCGCCTACCTCGTTGTGTTCGCGGCCTGCGCCGGAGTCGCGCTCGGCACCATCGCCTGGAGCGCGCGACGGGTGCTCGACGACCAGATCGTCTCGACGATCGACGCCGAGATCAACGGGCTCGCCGAGCAGTACAACGGCGGCGGGCTACGCCGGCTGATCGGGGCTGTCGAGCGGCGCGCGGCCGAGCCGGGCGCTTCGCTCTACCTCGTGACCACGGCCAACGGCGACCACGTGGTCGGCAACGTCGGCGACCTGCCCGCGAGCGTGCTGGCGACGCCGGGACAGGCCGAGACCACCTACGGCCGCAGCCGCGAGACGCAGGGGCGCGAGACCCACCGGGCGATCGTGCGGATCTTCACCCTGCCGGGGGGCTTTCGCCTGCTCGTCGGGCGCGACGTGGAGGAGCGCGACCGCCTGCGCGGGGTCATCGCCAGCACCCTCGGCACCTCGCTCGCCGTCGTGGTCCTGCTCGGGGTGATCGGCGGGTGGGTGGTCGCCAGCCGCGTGCTGAAGCGGGTCGATGCCATGACCGAGACCGCAGGCACCATCATGGCGGGCGATCTCGGCCGGCGCCTCCCGGTAGCGGGCAACGGCGACGAGCTCGATCGCCTCGCCCAGAACCTCAACCTGATGCTGGAGCGGATCGGCGAGCTGATGCGCGGCCTGCGCGAGGTCTCCGACAACATCGCCCACGACCTCAAGACGCCGCTGACCCGGCTGCGCAACCGCGCCGACGAGGCGCTCCGCGGCGAGCGCTCGCCGGACACCCTGCGCGCCGCCCTCGACGGCGTGATCGAGGACAGCGACGGTCTGATCCGGGTCTTCAACGCCTTGCTGATGATCGCGCGCCTGGAGGCCGGCAACACCCGCGAGATGATGGCGCCCGTCGACCTCGGGCCGGTGGTGCGGGCGATCGGCGAACTCTACGAGGCGCTGGCCGAGGAGCGCGGCCTGCACCTCACCGTCTCGGCGCCGGACGGCCTGATCATCGACGGCAACCGCGAGCTCGCGGGTCAGGCGCTCGCCAACCTCGTCGACAACGCCATCAAGTACGGCGCGGGAACCGCCTCCGGCGGCGACGGCACGATCGCGGTGACGGCCGAGCGGGCCGGCTCCGAGATCGTGGTGACGGTGGCCGACTGCGGACCCGGCATCCCGGAGGCCGAGCGCGGACGCGTCCTCGACCGCTTCGTGCGCCTGGAGGACGCCCGCTCGGCGCCCGGCTTCGGACTGGGCCTGAGCCTCGTCGCCGCGGTCGTCCGGCTACACCAGGGCCGCCTGACCCTGGCCGACAACGCACCGGGCCTACGCGTCGCGATCGCCCTGCCGGCGGCGGAGACTTCCGCCTGAACGATCTGATCCGGCGGCGACCAGGGCTTCATCGCGACGCCGATATTACCCTCGGCGCAGACGACGAAACCGGCGTTCCTTTCGTAGCGATCGATCGCGAACGCGTTCTGACGAACCTTTTCAGCGTTCGACGACCGCCTGCAGAGCCTGGCCCGCAGGGCGCCGTGCGGCAGCGCCAGCCGTTCAGTGCGCCTCCGGCGCCTCGTCGGCCTCGACGTCCGCGTCGTCGGCCGGTGCGGCGTCCTCGTCACCGTCCTCGGAATCGGATTCGGGATCGGCCTCGGAGGGCGCGGCCTTGGCGATGCTGATGAAGTCGCCCCGGCGGATGGCCTCGCCGCTGGAGGCCATGGTGCTGAGGTAGGCGTTCAGCGTGGCCGGCGCGACGTCGGGCAGGCGCTGGGCCACCTGCGCGGTGGAAAGCCCCTGCGGGCCGGCGCTTTCGAGCAGCGCCCGCAGGCGGCCCTTGGCGGAGTTCGCCCGGGGCCCGCGCGGGCCGCGGGTCGAGGGCTGTCCGCTCGAGGCGGCGCGGTCGGCGTTTCTGCGGGCCGGGCCGTCGGCGACGGAGACGGCGTCCAGGGGCGTGTTCTCGACGATCGAGCGCAGCGCGCCCTCGGCCATCTGCAGCTTCGCCAGCTCGGTGCCGATCCGCTCGTATTCGGCCTGAAGGAGATCGCGGCGCTGGCTGATCTCCGCAAGTGCCTTCGTGATGGTGTGATCTTCCGCCATGACCGCCTCTACTCTCGAACGACGGCCATAACCCATAGCCGTCTTGACCGGTCAAGACCTTCATCTGCACCGGACACGATCGGCCTGGAAAACCTTCCGCACCGATGCCCCCGCACTGGCCTGAGGACGTGGAGCGGGTAAGACACGCATCGGATCCGGCATCCGGGCTTCTGTGCCCGGTCCGTCCACGGGGACAGGCAATGGACACCCTTCGATGAGCGAAGCCCGACCCGCCGGCCCCCGCCTCTCGGTCGAGGAGGCGGTCGCGCGTTTCGCGGGCGGCGCCGCGACCCTTGGGGTGATCGGCTTAGGGTATGTCGGCCTGCCGCTCTGCCTCGCGGCCGCGGGGGCCGGGTTCGACGTGGTCGGGTTCGACATCGATGCCGACAAGCCGACGACGTTGATGCGCGGCGAGACCTACCTCGAGCACATCCCGGCCGACGCGGTGGCGGCGGCTGTGAGGTCCGGCCGCTTCCGCGCCACCGCCGACTTCGACGGCTTGGCGGCGGTGGACGCCATCCTGATCTGCGTACCGACCCCGCTGACCCTGCAGCGCGAACCGGACCTGTCGTTCATCCGCACGACCACCCAGGAGATCGCCAGGCGGCTGCGGCCGGGGCAGCTCGTCGTGCTCGAATCCACGACCTGGCCGGGTACCACCGATCAGGTCGTGCGCCCCCTGCTCGAAGCGCTCACCGGCCATCGCAGCGGAACGGATTTCTACCTCGCCTTCTCGCCGGAGCGCGAGGACCCCGGCAACGCCTCCTTCAGCACCGCGACGATCCCCAAGATCGTCGGCGGCGACGGGCCGGACGCGGCGCGGCTCGCCGAGGCGCTCTACGCGCGCTTCGTCGCCCGGACGGTGATGGTGTCGTCCACCGCGACGGCGGAGGCGACGAAGCTGACGGAGAACATCTTCCGCGCCGTCAACATCGCACTGGTCAACGAGCTGAAGGTGATCTTCGACGCGATGGGCATCGACGTCTGGGAGGTGATCGAGGCGGCCAAGACAAAACCCTTCGGCTTCACGCCGTTCTATCCCGGACCCGGCCTCGGCGGCCACTGCATCCCGATCGATCCGTTCTACCTGACGTGGAAGGCGCGCGAGTTCGGCATTGCGACCCGGTTCATCGAGCTCGCCGGCGAGATCAACCAGCAGATGCCGGGCTTCGTGCTCGACAAGCTCGTCCGCGCCCTCGACGCGCATGCCGGCCGCGGCCTGTCCGGCAGCCGCATCCTGATCGTGGGCTTGGCCTACAAGAAGAACATCTCCGACATCCGCGAGAGCCCCGCGCTCAAGCTCTGGACGATGCTGCAGGCCCGCGGCGCGCAGGTCGACTACCACGACCCCTTCGTGCCGGCGGTTCCGACCACCCGCGCCTACAAGGCCTTGAAGGGCGCGACCTCCACGGCACTCACGGCCGAGACGTTGTCGGCGTTCCACGCCGTCCTCATCGTCACCGATCACGACGCGATCGATTACGCGGCGATCTGCGACAGCGGCGTGATCGTCGTCGATTGCCGCAACGCACTTCGCAGCCGGGGCCTGACGGGGCCAAACGTCGTTCCGGCGTGATGGAAGCTTACTTTGCGCTCGCCCGTCGCGAGCAACGCTGTTGTCCTCCCGCGACGCCTGCGAAGGGATCGCCCCTGTATTCGTTCCACGCCGTCACCCCGGGGCTGCGCAGCAGAGCCCGGGATCCAGAGCCGCCGACGAAGCAGACTGGAACACGACCTGCGGTTCTGGATCCCGCGCGCCTCCGGCGCCCCGGGATGACGGGGAGGATTTGAACGCCGGTTTTTCCAGAGCCTAGTATCCGATTACCTTCGCGGGCGGCGGAGACCATCTGATCTTGGTCTCGACCCGAGCGGTTAAGAAAGATACGCCTTCAGGTTCCGGCGGATGCGCTCGAGTGGCACCTCGGCGGGATCGGGAAGAGTGAACGTCCGCCCGGTGATGGTCTCGAAGGCGTTGATGTAGACGGCCGCCGTCTCCAGCACGATCTCGGCCGGGATCTCGGGGATCGGATCGGTGTAGGGGTCGCAGCGCGCGACCACCCAGTTGCGGACGAAGTCCTTGTCGAAGCTCTCCGGGGCGGCGCCGGCGGCGAAGCGCTCGGGATAGGTCTTGGCGAACCAGTAGCGGCTGCTGTCGGGCGTGTGGATCTCGTCGGCAAGCACGATGCGGCCGTCGGAATCGGTGCCGAACTCGTACTTGGTGTCGGCCAGGATCAACCCGCGCTGCGCTGAAAGCTGCTGGCCGCGGGCGAACAGCGCGAGCGCCGTCTCAGACACGGTGCGCCACTGCTCGGCCGTCAGCAACCCCTGGTCGAGGATCGCGTCGGCGGTCAGCGGCGCGTCGTGGGCGCCGTCGGCGGCCTTGGTGGTGGGCGTGATGATCGCCTGCGGCAGCCGCTCGTTCGGGCGCATCCCGTCCGGCAGGGTGTGGCCGTACATCGCGCGCGCGCCGGCCTTGTACTGGGTCAGGATCGAGGTCGCGGTGCTGCCGGCGAGGTAGCCGCGCACCACGATCTCCACCGGCAGGATGTCGAGGCGACGCCCCACGAGCACGTTCGGGTCCGGGTAGGCGAGGACGTGATTGGGGCAGAGGTCGGCGGTGGCCTCGAACCAGTAGCGCGCGGTCTGCGTCAGCACCTGCCCCTTGAAGGGGATCGCGGCGAGCGCCCGGTCGAAGGCGCTGATCCGGTCGCTGCTGATCAGGATGCGGCGCCCGTCCGGGAGGTCGTAGTTGTCGCGCACCTTGCCGCGATAATGGTTCGGCCATTCCGGCAGCGTCGCGTCCTGGAGGACCTGGTGGGCGTGCGGGGCGAGGGAAGCCTTGTCCAAACCGGGATGCTCCATCAGGCGGCCGATCAGGATGGCGGTGTGGACCAGCGCGCGCGGCGTGACCAGCCCCCGGCATCTGCCTTATTCAACCCGCCCTTGCACGATCGCGCCGCCCATGGGACCGGTCGGCCTCGCGCGCGGCGTCGGCGCCCCGTCCCCGACGCGCCCGAACGGAGGCGATCCCGGACGTGCCCCACACCCACCGACCGCCGCGCATCTTCGACACCGTGGAGGGGCGCCGCCTCGCCGAGACCCGCGCCGACCCGGCCTGGCGCCTGTGGGGGCCGTATCTCAGCGACCGGCAGTGGGGCACGGTACGCGAGGATTACAGCGCCGACGGCGAGGCCTGGGACTACCTGCCCCACGACCACGCCCGCTCGCGCGCCTACCGCTGGGGCGAGGACGGCATCGGGGGCTTTGCCGACAAGGACCTCAACTGGTGCCTGTCGCTCGCCCTGTGGAACGGCCGCGACCCGATCCTCAAGGAACGCCTGTTCGGCCTGACCAACGCCCAGGGCAACCACGGCGAGGACGTCAAGGAACTGTACTATTACCTCGACGGCGTGCCGACGCACGCGTACATGCGGATGCTGTACAAGTATCCGCACGGGGAGTTCCCGTATTCGCGCCTGACCGAGGAGAACGCCCGCCGCGGCCTCGACGACCGCGAGTTCGAACTCGTCGACACCGGACTGTTCGACGAGGGCCGCTACTGCGACGTCACCATCGAATACGCCAAGGCCGGCCCGCACGACGTGCTGATGCGCGTCACCGCGATGAACCGCGGGCCTGACGCGGCGACGCTGACGCTGCTGCCGCAGCTCTACGCCCGCAACACCTGGTCGTGGGCGAACGGTCCGCGTCCCGACCTGCGGCTCGCCGCCGACGGCACCGTGCTCGCCATCCACCACGCGATGCCGCCGATGCGGCTCCACGCCGACGGCGCGCCGGAATGGCTGTTCTGCGAGAACGAGACCAACGCCCACCGCCTGTTCGGCGCTCTGACGGCCGGCTACCCGAAGGATGCGATCGGCCGCCACGTGGTCGAAGGCGAAGCGGATGCGGTCAACCCCGACCGGTCCGGCACGAAATGCGCCGGCCGTCACCGCCTCGTCGTCCCGCCGGGCGGCGCGCTGAGCCTGCGCTTGCGT